>CANIBZ010000038.1 GCA_947466425.1 Flavobacteriales bacterium | reverse complement strand
TGCGGACTGATCCACGTTGTGGATGTATCCCGAAGGGAACTTCGTTCCTACGTCTTTCGACGTATTTTTCACCCCACCACTCCTACTCTATTTCTGGCAAATGCTCTCAAGCGCCCGATAACACTAACGAATAGACTTCAACGGTTTTTAGAAAGGAGAGAATTGGTGGAATCTGGCGTGGAATGAATGGGGAATTTAATTAGATTTACTATGCGCAATTGATTATTTGACGAAAGACACAAAACAAGACTGCAAGATTTAAAATAAAAACGAGTGCTAACAGGAGCTTGACAAAAGTGGCGGTTATGAAAAGACAAACAATCTTTACATTGATAATATTATTTCTGGTTAGTTGTAATGACTCAAAAAGAAAGCACGCTCAAGACTTAGTTGTTCTCGAAATTGACACCAATGACAATGGCAAAGGATTTAAACCGACAACTTCTCAAATTCAAGCAGAACAGGAACTTCAATCTTCCCTTGTCGACAACTCAAAGCACAACTTAATTGACAACAAGACAGCAATTATCAAAGACAGTGTAACTGCAATAAATGTAGCCGAACCAATCCTTTTCAGTATTTACGGCAAAGAAAACATAATGAATCAACGACCTTACGAAATTTACTTCAAAGACAATTATTGGTTAATTGAAGGAACACTTCCTTCGGGTATGAAAGGCGGGACGTTTTCAATTATTATTGACGGTCGAGACAGCAAGGTTATTAGAATAACTCACGGAAAATAAGAACGCAGTTCCCATTACATAGTAGGAATAAAATCTTCGATTTTCCAATTACGCAGTAGGAATTTCTAATCCACTTCGTGGACTAATCCCGAAGGGACAAATCCTTTCAGGACTAATCCCAGAGGGATGTATCCGCTAGCGGACTGATCCACGTTGTGGATGTATCCCGAAGGGAAATAGTCTTACACTAAAAGTCCTGCAGAAACAATTCCCAACAACACCATCACAAACTTTTTCCAGTTGAACGAATGACCTTCTTCGCTTTCGAAAAGGATGATGGTGGAGACGTGAAGCAAGATTCCGATTAACACGCCAATCATTGCGGTGTACCACCAACCTTCAACATCCCAGCCTTGAGAGTCTACGAACAAATGAAACGCTGCGCCAAGCGGAGCAATGCATGCGAATAGAATAAGTAAGAACCAAGCCTTCGCTTTCTTCACCCCAGCATGCAAAAACAACGAGGCCAAGACAAAGGCTTCGGTAATCTTGTGCATGGAAATTCCCAATAACAACGGATTGTTGTGATCGTGATGCTCGTGTCCGTGAGCGGCAGCGCTAACGTCTTCTGCATGCACATGCGCATCTGCGCCAAACGGCATGCCTTCAATGAACGCGTGAATCCACAACGATGCCATGACCAAGAACAAGAACGATCCCGAAATATGATCGTGCGTATGCGCATGTCCGTGCTCTACTCCGTGAGAGAAAAAGTCTAAAATAACTTGAAGTAAAAATCCAGCTATGACAAACCAACCCGCATATTCCCAGTCTGAATGATACAATTCAGGAAACAAATGCAACACCGTTAATCCCAACAAATACGCCGCACTGAACGACAAAAGCAATTTCAACCATTGGTTGTTTTTCATCTTCCACAACAACGCCAACGATCCGCCTAATAGAGATGCGCTAAAAAGCGAAAGCACCGATACCCAAAATGAACCTTCCATTACTTCGAACAAATAATAATACAACGATCCGAGTTCGCTAAGTCAAACGACCCCAACTCATAATCTCCGTATGTGTTTATATTTTTAAATCCTATTACTTCAAACATTTCAACCAACTGCTCCTTCGAATACAACGCTACCGATTCTTGAAAATCCATACGCGCAGCCTCTTTCTGAATGCGAATGTGCTTAATTACGCGGTTGTTGGTAATCTCTTTCGTTATGTGAAACTCAGCACCGTCCTTCACCACCTTGCGGTCATCCGTGCCAGCAGCACGAACTTTTTCAGCATTGAAAAAATCGAATACAAAAACTCCGTTGTCTTTCAAATGCTCGTAAATACGCTGAAGCATTTCAATGTGCTCTTCCGTTGTTTCAAAATATCCGAAGCTCGTGAAGAGATTTACCACACAATCGAAGCGCTCGTGCATCTCGAAATTGCGCGCATCGGCGTAATGAAAATGCGTGTTCGATAAATTGCGCGCCTTCGCCTCTTCTAAACTCTTCTCGCTAATATCAATTCCAACTACATTGAAATTCTTCTCGTTAAAAACTTCGCTATGTCTTCCGTTGCCACAACACACATCTAACACACTTGTATGCTCTGGTAGATTCAATTTTTCAATTAGCCTCAAAATAAAAGCTCTGGCTTCCTCTCCTGATCTGTGTGCATATAATTCGCGGTAAAAGGGAGAATCGAACCACGATGCAAACCACTCCTTGGTGTTGTCCATAACAATTTTTCGTAAACAAATATACTCCCTTAATTTTGCTTCAAAGAATTTTCTATCTTGCACCTATGAATTCAATCGTCCGTGAAGCTTCGCCTAAATCTCCTCATGTGCATTTCAATGCCGTTGGAGGTATTTTAGAATTGAAAGGAAGGTCTATTCCAGAAAATGCATTAGACTTCTACAAACCGCTAATCGAGTGGATGGGTGAATGGGTGAAATCTTCACCAGCCAAAACAGAATTTCATGTTCATTTGGAATACTTCAACACAAGTAGTTCGAAATGCTTGCTCGATCTTTTCCGCAAACTAGAACCACTTGGAGATAACGCAACGGTGCTTTGGCATTACGAAGCAGACGACGAAGACATGCTTGAAGCCGGAGAAGATTACGAAGCCATCTTATCTGTTCCTTTCCGAATGGTGAAGGTGTAAAGCTTCGCTATTTTATTCAATCCATCGAACACCAACAAGAACGTAAGCGCCACAGTCATTAACCAAATGACTATCGTGTTCGCCCCAGGCGTACTAACATAATTCCCACTCTCCTTTCCTCCTATCCACTTCTTCGGTGCATAGAAATGCGATTTTAAAAATGCAGTTCCTTTATTCGGAATGAAATAAATTGGTGTTGCTTTTCGAACCAACGCGTTATCGGTCAACACAATTTTCTTCACATCGTTCTTCGCGGTAACGAACTCTTCCAACGATTCGTTGAAGTAGTTGTCCATGTCTTGCTGGTATTGCTTCTGCTTCTCTTCCGTGTCGCGCAAGGAAGACAACCACTGCTCTTTCGCGTCGCTCAAGTTGTTGTAGCGGTCTATAAGTGCCGACTCGTAAATACTCAACGCACCTAAAACGGTATCTCTCGCTCCTATTCCATTCGATTCAATTTGTTGCAACGCCCAATTGAGTTCAGCGGTACTTTCGGCGCGTTTCGCAAATTCATTCTTCATCAGTTCAACCGAAGTCGTGTTGTTCGGCTTGTCCCAATTATTCAGTTGGTTGCGCATTTCAGCCACCCAAAAATCTTTTTCCCAGGTCAACGATTTCAACTGAACATCGGTTTCGAACACACGCGAAGTAAAGTCGTTGTTGCAGTATTGTTCCACCGCCAAGGCTTCATACGCCCAGCGACTAGCCATGGCATTTCCAACCCAAGACACTTCGCCTTCGGTGACCATTGACTTGTGTAGACGATCGAATCTTACAATAACGCCGCTGAACAACAACTGCGGAATAATGAGAATGGGAATTAGAATGTAGATAACCTTCGCACTGTTGAAAGTAGCGCTAATGTTCAGCCCTAGCACATTAGCAAAGCACGCGGTGCTGAACAAGATGATCCAGAAAGGCCAGAACATGCCTTGAATTTCCAGTATTGAATTTCCAACTAAAACATACGAGGCTGTTTGAATGGCCGAGATTAAAAACATGAGTCCCAACTTCGAAAACAGATAACTGTTCTTGTTGAGGTTCAAGTATTTCTCGCGCTTCAGAATCTTCTTGTCCTTAATAATTTCTTCCGCGCTCACGGTTAATCCCATGAACAACGCCACAACTACGGTAATGAATAAATACTGCGGAAGGTTTACATTTTCGCGGAAGACGTAATTGTCTTTTTCAGAATATTTAATGAACCAACTGAGCAAGAACGCCAGCAACGGCGCTTCCAGTAAGTTCACGATAAGGTATTGCTTATTGGTAATTTTCCCTAGCACATCGCGCCAGAAGAAAACCTGAAATTGCTTCAGTGTATTTGGAAGATTGCTTCCCAACAACTTCTTCTCTGACTCGGTGTTCTGCGCCTTTTCTTTAATGCGCGTGTCTTGTTCAGGCGCGCACATGATGTTGTAGAAGTTGTTCCACTCTTGCGGAGTAATGCGTCGCTGCTGCGTTTCATTTCCATAATCGTCGAGCACCTTCGCTTCAATAATGTTGAAGAGCTGTTCCGGATTTACATTTCCGCAATGCGAACACCGACTCTCGTCAATGTTCACCTGGTTCACCAATTTCTTGAAGTACAAAATGCTGTCGATCGGATTGCCGTAATAGATGGGCATTCCGCCTTGATCTAACAAAAGCAATTGATCGAATAAGTTGAAGATGTCGCTGCTCGGCTGATGAATAACCACGAAGATGAGCTTACCGCGAAGGGTCAACTCTTTCAGCAGATCCATAATGTTTTCTGAATCCCGACTGGAAAGTCCGCTTGTGGGTTCATCTACGAACAACACCTCGGGCTCACGCATAAGTTCCAACGCAATGTTCAAGCGCTTGCGCTGTCCACCGCTAATGGTCTTGTCTAGCACGTTTCCAACACGAAGATCTTTGCAGTCTGAAAGTCCAACATCTTGAAGCGTTCGCAGCACCAGCTTTTGCAATTCAAGTTTCGACTTGCCTTTGAAAAGCAATTGCGCGTTGAAGTACAAATTTTGAAATACCGTGAGTTCTTCAATAAGAATATCATCTTGAGAAACATAGCCCATGAGGTGTTTCAACGATTCTTTCTTGTTGAAAATACTCTTTCCATTTATTTGAACATCGCCGTATTTCGGACGAGTGTTTCCGTTCAGGATATTTAATAGCGTTGATTTTCCCGAACCACTTCCACCCATAATACCAATGAGGTTCCCGGAAGAAGCTCTGAAGCGTAGGGTTTCCAATGCTTTTTTTCCATTTGGAAATTGATGCGAGATGGCGTTGCAGAGGAAGTCTATTCCATCGAGATGCTCAGACGCAAGGAAAGCATGCAGCACATCGCTATAAAAAACAGGTTTGCTCTTCGCTCCGCGAATGGAAGAACCGGAAGAAAACGCGTACACTGAATTCGGAGTAATCGAACTTCCGTTCAGCTTCAGTTCATCGTTACCGAGGTATCGGAAGAAAAACAAATTCTCTTCCGGAATGCGGAAGAAAATGAGTTCTCCAGAAGGCAAATGGCTGTGTTCATTCGCTTCGGAGTTCTTCATGCAGAAGAAATAATCAGACGATTCAATTTCTTTCGAGTGAACGAAATGAATAATTGCCATGCGGGTCTTTTCATCCATGTGAAACGCATCGGCCACGGTGTATAAGAACTCGAGGTCTTGCTCTTTTTGCTCTTTGTTGGTGAAAACAAATTCCACCAAACGGACAAAAACAAGGAAACGCTCATGATGATTCAAAGAAGTATGTATCTCTTCGCACAAGCGCAGGACTTTAACACTAGTCATAGCCATATGCTTTTCAGCATTGGCTTTCGGCTTGTGGTACAAGGCAACGTATTTCTTGTAATCTTCAAGAAACTCTTTAATCTGCTGCTGACTTAACTTATTCCCTAAAAAAATCGAAACAACTTCATATCCATTCGTTTTCTTATCGCCCGAAATAATGGCGAAGAGTTTCAACAGAGCTTGTAGAATGGAAGAGTTCATGGTGTGTATTCAGTATGCAAGAAACACATTTTGGGGGAACTTCTGTTATGTGGTGAAATGAAGTTTTCAACCTGTTTGAACTCACAAATCACTGCGTGATCAATCCTGCGGATCAATTGCTGCGCAATCAATCGCTTCGCGATCAATCGTTCCGATAATTCTAATAACTGAACCGCTGTTTTACTTTAAGAGGATGATCACGAAGTGATTGAACCGAAGGTTTGATTGCGAAGCAATTGATCACCAAAGGTGATTGAAACGAAGGTTTGATTGCGAAGCAATTGATCACCAAAGGTGATTGATCCGCAGGATTGATTGCAACTAGTTGCAATTACCCGTGTAATCGTAGCATCCTTTCCAATCCCCATTGTTATTCCCGGAAATATCAGGACCGAAGGTGAACGGGCCGCCGATCATGCGCGGAGCGTCTTGGTTTACGCGGAAGTTGCCGTTGGCGTAATCGCAGAAGTATGGAGATTGGTTATTCACCATGCTTTCCCAGATGTTGCCGTCGTCTGAGACGTCAACGTCGGTGTCTACGAGGCAGTATTTGAATTGCACTTGTTGAAGTTCGGGATCTTTGAGGTCTACCACGAACTCACTGAAGTCGCCGAGCGTGGCGTTGTTTCCCCACATGATGCAATTGCGGAAAAGGCAGTTTGTGAGGGTTCTGGTTTGAATGTTCTGATTGATGTCTTCGTAGTAGTTCGTCAGGTAGAATGCTGGAGAAGTGCGGTTGCCGTTGTTCCAGTAGTTCGCGAAGGTGCAGTTGTCGAACTGATAGGTTCCTCCAACGCTCAGGTTGGCGCAACTTTCAGCGCAGTTGGTCACCAACAAATTGTTTCCATAAATGGAAGAACCTTGTGCGAATAACCCCACTCCCGACATGTTGTCGATCTTGGTGTTGGTAACGGTGAGTGCGTATCCGGTTGCGCTTGTATTTCCAAGTGTGTCGACTTGAATACCCATTCCTCCGTTTTTAATAATGGCGTAATTGATGGAACTTGAGTTGCATTGGTAGAGCCAAATTCCTCCGCGGGTTACCGAATAGATTCCTGGACCTACTCCGGTTTCAATTTGCACATCGTACTGAATGCCCCATTGTCCGGACAGTGAAGCGTAGTCTGCCTCTAGCCTATCTCCTTCAAAGACCACTTCGTTGTTCAGGCTTCCGGCAATATTGAGTGAGCCTTTGTAGACGAAGAGACCTGATTTCGCATGGACGTACACGTGTGTTCCTTCGTTAATGGTAAGGTTGCATCCTTCGTCAACGGCAACAATACCGTAGATCACATGTGGTTTGTCGTTGTTCCAAATGGCACCGCAAGGCAAGACATAGAGTTCGTTCTGCGTGGTCCCTCCGTGGAAATACGCATCTTGTCCCCATGCGGCAAGCTGCACCACTTGGTTATTTCCGTTGGTGTTGAATAAGATTTGATCTTCAATGACGTAAGGGGTGTTCGAGTTGGTAGGATCTACGGTTACTTCAACAAAAATGAAAAGGCTATCTCCGGCCTCGAGGAACACGTTTTCAAAATGCGTCCCGTTATCTCCGTTTACATTAATTCTGAATTGCGACTGGCTTCCTCCGGCAAGATCGATGCTTGCAATCTGAATCGCTTGTGCGTTGTTGTTGTACACTTTCACAATCTTGGTAACGCTACCAATGGTGGTAAATACGGTATCGAACAACAACGTATCTGTCGAGAACGACACTTTCGCCGAGCTATCGGTCGTAATCTCGTCTCTACGACAAGAAGCGATGAGCAATACTGCTGCGGCGAATAGAAAAAAGAAAAGGCTTTTTTTCATGAGGCAAAGATGGTTCAAGGAACGAGTATTCGCAAGTGATATTGCTTCTAAAAGGGAAGAGAAGTTAAGAGAAGGTAAGAGAGGGGAAGATATTATTCCTACTTCGTAATTGGAAAATCGAAGATTTTATTCCTCCCGATAGCTATCGGGATTCGTAATTCCTACTGCGTAATTAAAATCGTCGAAGACCCTCGTTGCTTGCAACCCTCGTCCGCAGGACCCTCGCAAAGCCAGTTGCCCTCGCGAAGCATTTCGCAATTGGCATAAACACGCATAACATGTATTTGACTTTCCCTAACCACAACACTAAATTTATTTCTGAAAATCAAAATTAATTACTTACCTTTGACGTTAGTAACGTCACGCGTTACCATGATAAAATCATTTGGAAATAGAATTACTGAACGTATTTGGAAAGGTGAATTCAATAGGGCGTTCTCTGCTGAAATTCAAGAGACTGCTCGTAGAAAACTTCGAATGCTGAATAGTTCTGCAGATATTATTGACCTTAGAGTTCCTCCTTCTAACAAGTTGGAAAAACTGAAGGGAAATCTAAAAGAATTCTATTCCATTCGCGTAAATAATCAGTGGCGAAGAATTTTCAAATGGCAAGGAAATAATGCATGTCAAGTTGAGTTAATTGATTATCACTAATGAAAAAAATAAGAAACATACATCCCGGAGAGATTCTACTGAAAGAGTTTTTAGAACCACTCGAAATCAGCTGCTATCGTTTGGCGAAAGAGTTATCTATACCACAAACGAGGGTTTCGTCAATAGTAAATGGCACACGACGAATTACTGCCGATACTGCTCTGCGTTTATCTCTTTACTTCGGGAACTCCCCGAAATTCTGGCTATCTCTGCAAGATGACTTCGATATTGAAGAAGAACTTCGATTGAAGAAGAAAGATTTCGGGTTGATTAAAAAATATGAAATTGAAAAAACAAGCAGAACTGCGAAGCAATCCACTCGGATTCTTTTTCCAGAAAAATTAGAAAAGGCAAACAAATTGCTTCGAAGGGTCGGAGTTCCTGAGAAAGCTTAAATACTCATGCTTTTCGATCACCTAAGTACAATCATAACTGTATAACCCCTTTCTCAACTAGACTGTTATAAATTTCCTGAATCTCCTCATCATCAAATTCAGCTTCAGTAGCAGTGCCATCTCCGTCTGCATCCCATAAATATATGTTCTCAACAAATAAGATTGTCTCTTCGAGGATATCAAGTTTATTCGCATCAATGACATCACTTTCTCGGCAATCTAAAAACTTCTGATTGGTGTAAATAGCCTCTATCAAATCGGTTAATTCACAATCTAAAATCTTAGTGTCAAGATTTCCAAATCTTTCATCTTTTGAACCATCACTGTAGATTGCAGTTCTGTCGTAATATATTTCCCATTTTTTTGTCATATGAATTGCTTTTTGTAATTCGGATTAAAGAACTTCCTGCATATTATTTAGTAGTTACATTTTAATAAAAAAAAGCAAACACAAGAGTTGATACAACACCTGCGTTTGCTTCACCTCTAAGAGGTTAGATTAATTATACTTCCCTGTAATTTGAGAAATATCGAAACTACCGTCTATATTTTTAATTTCAATTTTCCCATGAAGAATTTCGAAAAAGAAATTCCGAATCTTATCCATAGTTAAAGTTGCTTGCTGCCCCTTTGAATCTATGCCCAAATCATATGTTTTAAGCAATTGAGTACCTAGACTTGATGCCGTCAATAAAAAGTGGTTTTGAAATTTATCCATATCCAATAAATCTGCTGCTAACACTTTACCAACTACTGTGTAGCTGCGAAGTGTTTTTTGAGTTTCTTCATTTGTCAATGTTGTTTTCACCTCATCAGCTTCAATGTTCATCTCTATTCTTCCCGAATTTGATGCTTGTGGTAAACCTTTATACAATGAACCAAGATCAGCTAAACTTAGATTATAAAATTTCGTTCCTGGTACTACTAATATTTTCTCAATTGAAAATGCGCTTGGTAATAACAAGCTTACCATTTGAGATGCTTTAATTGAAGGCGTATTAAATGTGCCTACTATTGAGTTTGTTAAATCAATTGTTTGAGTTGCAAAAACACCTCCAATTACCACACAGTTCTCAAGCACAACCTCATCGGCATAGATACTACCCGCAACAAAAGCGTTATAAAGTGTAACACTCTTTGCGTTAATGTCGCTATGGAACATAAGATTGCAATTCTGTGCTCTAGAAACGACTGAATTTGCCGATCCTACACTCTTTTTGAAAGTTACATTTCCCTTTGCTTCACTGTTTACATAAAGTTCTAGCTGTGTAAAAACTGCACCGTGTATTTCCGAATCACCCTGTTGAATCTCTAATTTATGAGCATATACTGGCCCTTCTATAACCGTGCTGCCTTGTATTGTAATCGTCCTGCTCAACTCAGAAATTTTTTCTGGAAGAATAGAACCTTTAACCAAATTGTCCTTTAATTGAATATTGGCTTCGTTGAATCGAATTTCTTTTAACTCTTTCATGATAATTTTCTTTTAATATTTTTATATACTTAATGTTTGTATAGAGCCAAGCTTGGCAATCTTTTGAATCATGTCTCTCACTCTTAAAGAATGCTGATCATTGGCAGAAATGGATTTATTAATTTCAGCATTAAAGTAATTTTTAAGATTTTCAGTGTGTTCTTTTGGTATTTCACCCCAAGAATTTCTTGAATCACTAAATTGCTCGATTAGCTCATTTTTCCTTAAGTCTTTGCTCAGCTCTGAAACGAAATCAGGAGCATGAAAATCCTTTGAAATTTGATTTTTATCTGCTCTCGTTTCAATAAAACATACCGGAGCATATTGAGAAGAAGCAATACTTTCATTCATCATACTTTGTTGAACTGTTTTGTTCAATTTTTTCTGCTGCCACAAAAATAATTTTGCTTGGTTCAAGGTATCTAATGCTCGTTTTTTTGCAATTGAAACACTGACTTTGGATTGTAACTCTCCGCCCTCTTTACCGAAAATAGCAACCGTATTTACCAAATCATTTTGGGAAGATCGAATACTCTGATTGTCCAACTCCTTCTTGAATACGAAAGCCGGCTTATCCAATTCATAAATACGATTTGACAATTCACTATTTAGTTCGTCAAATGTTTTAATATATCTGCTAGAAATTCGTGTAAAATCACCTTCCATCTGTCGCTTTTTATCAGCAACTGCTTTAGATAATTCACGAAGGTGCATCAATTGTGAATCTATTCCCTGAGTTAATTCTGAAATTTGTTGACTAATCTCTGAACGTATATATCCAAAAAAGCCATCAACAATTGTCTTCGCAACCTTCTTTGAATTTTTATCAATAGAAGCGATTTGCGCAGCCTCTGTAGCCACAACCGCTCCTGTAAGGATATTTACATTTGTATTGCAATTATCAACACTTTTATCGAAGACAAGGGTATCAACTTCAATCTTAATGTTAACATCCTCATAAGCAGTGCCAGTGTATGAAACATTCGCACTTCCCCCCTCTTTAGATGCCGGGTACCTGTAGCTTACACTTCCAGAATAAGGAACCGCTATGCGTTCTTTATATTTTCTTGTATAACTCATATCCTTTTCTATTAAATGGATTGATAAATATTAGACTGAAACAATTTCATGGACATGTCCTTAACTCGTTGCGACTTTACAGAGGATGAGATTAATTTACTAAACTCACTTTTCACATCTGCGTTCGCATTTGACTTAGGCTGCCATTCGATTTGATTCAATTCAGCAAATGCCGTGTTTTTGATAGCTGACTTTGAAATATTGTCCAGCTCTAATTCGGGAACAGAAATTTCAAATCCAGCATCAGTTTTATCCCTGTTGCATTCACATAAAACGATTGGAATATATACAGTTGCTGTCTCCGCATATCTGCCATCATTTATTAATATTTGATCTGTAAGCTTTTTCTGCGCCTGCATTTCAAAAAGAAAACTGCGCATTGACTTTATTACATTCAGACCACGAAACTTAACATTCGAGGCAATTATTCTTTGACTCGCCGCTAAAGACTCGAGCTGACCAATTGGAATAGTTGCTGTCAAATATTTCGTTCTATTGGATACTTTATCAACCTCCTTAATTGCAAAATCAATTGTAGGCTTATCCAATTCAAAAACCCTCTGCTTCAAATTAGAATTAAGTCCGTTAAAAAGTTTGATGTACCTACCGGAAATCATATTGTAATCCTTTTGCATGCGACCTTTGATGCTCATTAAAGCATTTTTTTGTTGCACTAACTGCATCAGATGCGCGTCGACTTCACTTTGAAGTTTTGCCATCTTTTGTGAAATCTGCGAACGAATTAGAGAATAAAATCCTTTGTTTACATTATTGCAGACATGATTTGCCGCCTTTTCTTCAGCAATAATTACTGCTGCTTGCATAGCTACAACGGCCCCAGTAGTAACATTCACATGACGTGAAACGCTACTAATTTCTTCGGCCATTGGCTTGGTATCTACTGTATAATTAAATGTTGCCATAATTTTTTCAGTTTGAATAATTATTTCTTTTTGTTCTCATTACCTTCTTCCTCATCATCATCATCATCATCATCATCATCATCATCCTCATCATCCTCATCATCCTCATCATCCTCATCCTCTTCTTCCTCATCCTCTTCACCTTCTTCTTCCTCATCCTCTTCACCTTCTTCTTCCTCATCCTCTTCACCTTCTTCTTCCTCATCCTCTTCACCTTCTTCTTCATCCTCTTCACCTTCTTCCTCATCCTCTTCACCTTCTTCCTCATCCTCTTCACCTTCTTCCTCATCCTCTTCTACTTCTTCCTCTTCTAATTCTTCCCCACCCTCTTCTGCATCTTCCTCTTCAACTATTTCAGAATCGATTTCCTCTAAGTCTGAATTAGCAGCATCTTCATCATTACTTTCGGAAACTGGAGCTGCTACGACTGATTCTTCAGATTCTTTCTCCATTTCAGTATTGCTCTCTTCAGAAACAATTTCAGATTCGGAAATCGATACTGCAGATTCATCTGTAGCCTCTGCATCTTGCTCATTTACATTTAAATCTTCCTGAAGCTCTTGTAAAGTATTTTTAGCAATTGCTGGTAGATTCAAAGCAATGTGTGTGAAAATTATTTCTTCAACGCTCGGGGTTGGCGGTAAATCTGACGTTTTAGCAAACAAAGCATTCACTGTAATCAATGGCTTTCTTCTTGAATCAAAATCATGAACTTCAGAAGCAGCAACAGCGCTATCTTTCGAGGCTCCATCGCGTAACAAAGCATCGTAGTAATCAATATGCTCAAATGTTTCTGCTTTAACATCAATATCCTCCTTCAATAATTCCATGTAATTTTCGAAGTCAAGTTGAACATTTTGAAATTCTTTGGATTGAAGTTCAAAAGCTGCGAATACTTCAGCAGAATTCTCAGTGGTTGCTACAACTGTTGAATCTAGAGACCCACCAGATTCAGCCATGCTATCCTCTGTTTTCTTCAGAGAAGCAAGGGTATTGTATGCCGCAACGTAATCTCTTAAACTTGCTCTCATTAGATTTACCAAGTCTGCGCTCTCTGCGCGATTTCTACCATAAAAATCCTCGGTATCTTGATGCCACTTGTTGAGATAGCTTATTTTTTGATCTTTAATATGATTATAGATTTTTAAACGCTCTATTCTCGTCTCGTTCATTAAATTTTGAACTATTGGGGCAACAATTTCCTCATGAATTTGATGAACACCAAATGGGAAATTCGTGGTACTGCCATCTTCAGCAATCCACATGCCAGAAACCAAATTAAATCGGACCTTCGAACTTTCCTTTAATTGGAATGGAACATAATCTGAAACAGCTTCACTGTAATTAAAACTTTCATTCTTAATACGCTCAATTTCTGAGGCCTCTAAAAGGGGAGAATAGTGATTGTATGGTGATTTAAGAATCTTATAAAGCACTTTATTCGATTCAAAAATAATTTTGTCTGCTGATGCAATTTTTAAAGCAGAAATAGCTTGAACGGAATTAGCCATGGTCATCATAAGACCTTTCAATACATCCTCGAATTGAGCAGTATGTCTCGACAATGAATCTTTCAATTTGTTCAATTCCTGAAATTTCGATATTTGCTCGTTGTATTTTTGAGTATCGAATGACTTGAATACAGGGGCATTTTCTGGCAATTCATTCGTTGCAAATTCTTTTAGGAAATTAAGATAAGAGCTCTCGTTTGCAACAAGCGGAAGTCGAACTGAAGTAACATCTAAATCATCCATGCAAAACGAAATTGTCCTTAAAGAACGCTCTAGCTTCCCAAAATAATCATGTTGATTAAGTTGTTGCATTGATTTAGAATAATGCTCTGTTTCAATCTCTTCAATTTCATTAGAACTTTCTACCACTGGAGCAACTTCTGAAAGTTTTTCCAATTCAGCAATTGTATCAATAAGCAAGTCGTTTTGTCTTGACAATTGTAACTTCACTTCCGATTCAGGCACTGCACCTGTGTGATCAACAATAAAGCTTTTGTTTTCATACTTAATTTGGTCTGCAATTGGAACATAAGCTACACCCAATTTACTCACTTTATAATCTCTGAATATTTCCTTGTGCATTTTTTGGAACTCAGTAATCCTTGAATTCAATTCCTCAATTTGCAATTTTGTTTTTTTAAGTTTTCCTTGAAACCAAAGTTTAATTCTGTTCCAAAAACTAGATAGAATATTCTCTATCATCTTTTTTTCTTCTTCGAGTTTCGCAATTTCCTTTTCTATGCGCTCCTCTTCTGATACAATCTTTTCAGCCATTGACTGATAGTAATTGAATAATATCTTAGCCTGGTCTTGGAAGATATTACTTGACTCCGGGAAAATTTTACCTTTCATGATGTTTGTTCTTATTTATATATGTTCTTTTTAATTTGAATACACATTTTTGCGCTCCTGATAAGTTCTTTCGCAATTTTTAATACTACTAATAACCGCCTCCATATTGATTGGATCTTCAAGAAAGCAATTACTTAGACTTTCTATTTGCTCGAGAAATCTATCTTCCAATGCATACGCATCGCTGCTATTGCTTGGTGATAGATATCTTAAATTTTCTTGTAATTCTTTAATCCGATTAATTATTTCAACTGGAACTGTATGAGCATTGTCCAATTGTATTTGCAACCCTTTGGTCGCTTTTTTCATCTCATCTATTCTATCTCTATTTTGCTTTTCTTCAATATAAATTTCCTTCACTTTTTCACCTGAAGAAAAAGACATAAGTAATCCCAATAGCAAAAGGAAGAAAAGTACACTCTGAATAATAAGTTGATTTGTAAAATCTAAAGGCTTGACTTGATTACAATAAACCATTGAGCCAATAGCCAGAATCATATAAAACGACGAAAAAAACCATTTCAAACCAATTGATCCGATTTGTTTCTGAGTTTTATCTTTTAAATTAATCCAAGGAAATAATAAATCTACAAACACAAGAAAATAAATAATCGTAGACACGACTATGTTAAGTGTCAAGATATCGCTCGGAACCTTTTTGCCAAATTGCAAAAAACAGATGATCATTAGAATCTCTCCTATGATCGCGATTAATAAAGAAAATATTGTTTTTTTATTCATGTCTCAATTCTTTAATTTTATCTTTTTTGACCACATTTAGGACAGAATTTCACATTTGGATTTAGCGAGTTCTGACATCTTGAACATTTATTTTCCCCCTGTTGTTGGCCACAATTGCCACAAAAAGAGGAATTCAACGCCAAGGGATTATTGCAATTCATGCACAACGCAGCTTCACTTTGGAAACCAGTTCCACAGCTAACACACCTCTTAGCGTTCTTATCGTTGTCTGTTCCACATTTCGGACATGCGTCATAGGAGTCTCCGCAATGCGGACAAAAACTATGGGTGCAAGGGAACTGCTTTGAACAGTTTGAACAAAAAACCTCTTTCACCTGATTTGCTGCTTGCAAATTATTCACCGGTTGATTTTGACCAGCGGGCTGAAAATTATTTGGTTGTGGGTTTTGATTAGCGCCTCCAAAAGATGGTTGATTGTATTGTGGTTGAATTACTCCTCCTGCTCCAACAACATTCCCCATCATGCTGGTTGCCATTACCGCACCTAAAATTCCTGAATTATTATTCGAAAAACCATCAATCGCATTATTTGCGACACCAAAAGCTTGTTCTTGTTGCCAAGTATAACCTCCGATAGATTGTGCACTTTGGCGAGATATCGCATCTAAGACTCTTTTCCCAGATTCTGTGGAACTGTCAACTTCTATGCTCGTAACGTAGAACTTTGTTAATTCAAGTCCTAAATTTTCCCAAAATGGTAGCATTACTGTTTTTAAGTGTTCAGAAATACTGTCCAAGTGAGCTGAAATCTGCTTTAAACCAATTCGATTATTAATCATGAATTGCAAAACAGTAGATTTCGTTTTGGTAGAAAATTCACCAAAAAACTGATCTGTTAAATCGTTCTGATCGAATGAATTCTTTGTTCCAACAATCTTAATTAAAAATTTTTCTGCATCTGTAATTTTCAAACCATACCTTCCACTAGCAACCAAAGGAATACCTGTATTGTAATCCGCATCGTGAATGTCCATGCGATCGATAGACCAATCTATATTATAAGGCTGTAGTTTATTGATGAACCAAACTTCTGCAGTAAAAGGATTTTTACCGCCAAAAGGCAAACCGTATAAACTTCTAAGAATCGGAAGGTTTTCTGTATTCAGCGTGTGTTTTCCAGGTCCAAACTTTCCCGCTATTTGACCTTTTGAAAACAAAATAGCTTCTTGAGATTCCTGAACAATTAACTGAGTGTAAGTACTCAGATTTGTTTCAGGATACCTATACGCATAAACGGTTTCACTCTCCTGAGGAGCCCAACGGACTAGATCTATTATTGCCATAAAATTTTATTTAGGTACAAGGTAAACGCACACAAACACAAAAGAAACATCATTAAAAAACATTTCTCAATGAGTTACAATCTTTCAAATTTGCAGCAACCAAATGTAATAAAATAATTTACATAAGGCACATTACGCTATCAATAATTCTCTGTTATTATTGGCAACAAAACTTTTCTTAGAAATAGAACTTAAAATTATTTTTGACTAACTCGAATTAGCACTGATTGAAATTAACCTTAGAATTTATGAAAACAGGAAGATTGTAATGAAAATTTATCTCCACCAAAGTAAATAACGACGTAGTTCCAATTACGCAGTTCCCATTACGCAGTAGGAATAAAATCTTCGATTTTCCAATTACGCAGTTCCAACTTCCGTTCCCTCCGCACTAACCTTCACGGTAAACTGCTTCCCACGAAATAGCACTTTAAACGTAAAACTTTTCCATTGCGAAGGCAATGTTCCATTAAACACCAATTCTCCATTCTTCACACGCATTCCCCCAAATCCCATGGTTATCGCCATCCATGTTCCGGCCATGGAAGTAATGTGAAGTCCTTCGTGCGCTTCGTGATTATAATCGTCAATATCGAGACGCGAGGTGCGTAAATACATCTCGTATGCTTTTTCGCTGTAGCCAAGTTTTGCGGCGAGTATCGCGTGGACACACGGAGAAAGACTGCTTTCGTGAACGGTTTTCGGTTCGTAGAAATCGAAGTTCGCTTTCAATTGCGAATCGGAAAAATCGTCTTCAAAAAAGAAAAATCCTTGAAGAACATCGGCTTGCTTAATGAAGATGCTTCTTAAAATACGATCCCAACTCCAATGCTGATTAATCGGACGCTCAGATGGATCAAGATCATGAATGCTCAACTGCTCCTTGTCCATAAATCCGTCTTGTTGCAAAAACACTTCCGTTCCTTCCAACTTTCCGAAATACATCTGCTCTGCTTTCTTCTGCCAATCTGCAGCTTCTTCAGCAAAGTTCAAATTCATCTTCGCGCATTTCGAGGCGAACATTTCTGCGTTTTCAGCATGAACCTTCTCTCCCACTTCCTTCGCATACTTCATGCACCACGCCGCGAAATAATTCGTGTACCAGTTGTTGTTAATGTTGTTCTCGTATTCATTCGGACCGGTAACGCCAAGCATGACATACGCTTGTTTCGCTTCAGACCAATTCACACGCTGCGACCAGAAACGCGCAATGCCCACCAACACATCTATTCCGTATTCTCCCAAATGCGCCTCGTCGCCCGTGTACTTCACGTAGTTGTAAATGGCATACGCTATTGCTCCGTTGCGGTGAATTTCCTCAAACGTAATCTCCCACTCGTTGTGACACTCTTCTCCGTTCATGGTAACCATCGGATACAACGCAGCTCCGTTCTTGAATCCCAACTTCGCGGCATTCTCAATGGCTTTGTCTAACTGATTGTATCTGTATACCAACAACTGCTTCGCCACGTGCGAATCGCGCGTGCTCTGATAAAACGGCAAGCAATACGCCTCGGTGTCCCAATAGGTACTTCCACCGTATTTCTCACCCGTGAATCCTTTCGGACCAATGTTCAATCGAGCGTCTTGTCCAGTATAGGTTTGATTCAAATGGAAAATATTGAAACGAATACCTTGCTGCGCCTCGTCGTCTCCTTCAATAACAATATCTCCCAACTCCCACACATTCGCCCATGCAGCCACGTGCGCAGCACGAAGCGCTTCGTATCCTTCGCCTGCCGCAGACTGGGCGGTTTGCGCAGCAGCAGTAGCCAAGTTTTCATTCTTCTCATTCAAAGAACTTACAATGCCCACATACTTTTCAATGATCAATGGCGCATTTTCTTCAACATGAAATACCGCTGTATTTTCTAATCGGGTTGAAGTAGTTGAAGATTCAATTTT
>CANIBZ010000037.1 GCA_947466425.1 Flavobacteriales bacterium | reverse complement strand
TTGGCCCAATTCAATTTGCTTTACGATCTCTTTTCGTAAGTCCTCCGAAAAGATTCGTTGTACTCTTAAGGCTGTTTTTTTCATAATCTTCGTTTTGTTGAAGATGATAAAAGTGTCAACTTTTTTTAGGCGCGGTCAAAGTAGGAACAACGAAGTTCTAACAACGAAGTTCCTATGGGCATTCGTTCAGAGAACATTCGTCGAAGACATTCTTGCTTCCACATTCCGTAACTTAGCCCTTCATTATGCAAGCAAAAACCCTCCACCTTCTTAAAAAATACTGGGGATACGATGCGTTTCGCGATAAGCAAAGCGAAATCGTGAATGCTTCCGCATACGGAGAACATGTGTTTGCGCTGCTGCCAACAGGCGGAGGAAAAAGCATTTGCTTTCAAGTGCCTGCGCTGTGTCACAAAGGCTTGTGTATTGTCGTGACGCCCTTGCTCGCGCTTATGAAAGATCAGGTGGAAAGCCTCATTCAAAAAGAAATTCCAGCAACCTATCTTTCTTCCGAATTAAATAATTTCGAGATTGAAAAAATTCTCGACGACTGCACCAACAGAAAATATAAATTCCTCTACGTCTCTCCCGAACGTTTGGAAAACGACAACTTCATTGCACGCATTCGCTACCTCAACATCTCCTTCGTGGCCATTGATGAGGCACATTGCATTTCGCAATGGGGACACGACTTCCGCCCTGCCTACAGAGCCATTCCGAATTTCTTGAAAGAACTGCGCGACCCCGTGGTTATGGCCGTTACCGCAACCGCTACTCCGCAAGTCGTTGCAGATATTGCAGAACTGGTCTTCAACAACGATTGCAAAATCATTCAAAAGAGCTTCGCTAGAAAAAACATTGCCTACAACGCTCTCTTTTCGACACAAAAAGAAAACGACCTCGTTGACCGAATCGTACACATGAAAGGAGCAGGTATTGTCTACTGCAATTCAAGAAAAAAAACAGAAGATCTTTCAGCGTTGCTGAATAAAAAAAACATCAAAGCCCTTCCCTATCACGCCGGACTCGATCTTCACAAAAAAGATCTCGCCTTTCAAAAATGGAAGAACAACGATGTGCAAGTGATTGTGGCGACGAACGCCTTCGGCATGGGTATAGACAAACCCGATGTCCGCTTCGTTTTTCACTTCGATATTCCTTCTCAACCCGAAGCGTATTTTCAAGAAGTTGGAAGAGCCGGACGAGATGAGCAACCCGCTATTGGACTTGCACTTTGGAACGACAGCGATTTCGTTCAATTGAAAAAAAGCATTGCCATGCGCTATCCGCCCAAGGAAGACATTGCAACGGTTTATCAAACACTCGCCAACATTCATCGCATTGCCATTGGCTCGGGCATGAACGAACTCTTCGCGTTGAACCTCGATCAAATTGCAGAGCGCAGTCAACTTCACGCGAACACCATCTCCGCTTCGCTGCTGTTGCTTGAACGCGCTGGATACATTTCCATCTTAGCACGCGGACTGCACCGTTCGCGCGTTCGCGTCATTGCTTCGAAAGATGAATTGCGCTATTTCGTAGATCAGAATCCGAAGCATGAAGACTTTCTTCGCTCGCTCTTCCGCTTGTATGGAAGCATCTGGGACTTCGCTGTTCCCATTTCAGAATACCAACTGAGCGTCTTGAATGAACGCTCGAAAAACGAAGTGCTCACTTCACTCAACGACCTGCACAAACTTCAGATTCTCGAATACCTTCCGGCGAGTTCCACTTCGCAATTCAGTTATGCAAAACAACGCGTAGCCTCGAATGAACTTTCATTTCCAGAAACGATGTACGAAGAGCGAAGAGACATTGACTTTGCGAAACTGAACAGCATGCAACACCTGCTTTCAGAAGACCACTGTCGCGAACAATACATTCTGCGCTACTTCGGTGAAGACACCGCCCCATGCGGAAAGTGCGATCACTGTCAGCGCGAACGCGCTCTTCCAACTACAAAAGAAATTCTTAACGCTTGCCTCATCGGGAAAACACTCGACGAACTATACGCGTGGCCGATTTCCTTCAACAAAGAAAAAACAATCGAACTCGTGCAAGAAGCCCTTGCCGAAGGATGGCTCATTCCAAAAGAAGGCAAGTATTTCACGGCCAAGTAAGTTTTCGGAGTAGTTTTGCCACATGTTAGCAAAAATCTATTTAAAGAAAGGAAAAGAACAAAGCGCAAAACGCTTTCACCCTTGGATATTTTCGGGCGCCATTGAAGCCATTTCTGAATTGTTGAAAGAAGGACAATTGGTGGAAGTGTTCACGCGTGCTAACGAAAAAATTGGAATCGGACATTTCTCTGAAGGAAGCATTGCGGTTCGTATCTTTTCATTCGGAGAGGAAATGTATTCGACTGACATCTGGCATTCGAAAATTAAACACGCCTATGATCTTCGCAAGAAGGTGATGGTGAATACCGAAAGCACCACGCTTTATCGTTTGATTAACGCGGAAGGCGATGGCTTCCCTGGACTTATTGTAGATGTATACGGAGAAACAGCAGTACTTCAGTTTCATGGCGCAGGTATGTACCAGCACAGAAGCGAAATTGCGAATGCATTGAAGATGGTAATGGGCGATGGTTTGAAAGCCATCTACGACAAGAGCGGAGAAAAAGTCAAAGGGGTTCCGAATGCACAAAACGAATATGTGTTTGGTGAAAAAGGAAACGACATTGCGCTTGAGCACGGCATTCAATTTCAAATCGACTGGGAAAAAGGACAGAAGACAGGTTTCTTCATTGACCAACGTGAAAACAGAAAACTACTTGGTGAATTAAGTCAAGGTAAAAAAGTGTTGAATACGTTTTGCTACAGCGGAGGATTCTCTTTGTACGCTTTGAAAACCGGAGCGAACCTCGTGCACAGTTTAGACAGCAGTGCTTCAGCACTTGCGTTAGTAGAGAACAACATTAAACTGAATAATCTCGACACCTCGAAGCACAAGCTGATTCAAGCAGATGCGGTTGAGTACATGAAAAATATTGAAGAGGATTACGATGTAATTGTATTGGATCCTCCGGCATTCGCAAAACACTTAAGCGCGAAACACAAGGCCATTCAAGGTTACAGAAGAATTAACGAAGCCGCTTTGCGTCAGATTAAACCTGGCGGAATACTCTTCACCTTCTCTTGCTCGCAGGTAATTGACAAGCAACAATTCACTTCCATTCTTTTGGCTTCTGCCATTTCAGTTGGAAGAACTGTAAAGATATTGCATCAGTTGCACCAAGGGGCAGACCATCCGATTAGCATCTTCCATCCGGAAGGAGAATATTTGAAAGGTTTGGTTTTAGAAGTTATTTAGTATTTTAGACTTTATGAAAAAGCTACTCTTCTTCGCACTTTTTATTTCGGTTGGAATGAATGCCTTTGCGCAGACCGATCTACTTCCTCATTTATTGAAACTTCAAGGCAACTGGGTTGGACTTACCGGAAGAGAAGAATGGACGAAGGTGGAAGATGAAATGGTTATTGAAGGCATTTCATTTTACAATGTGAATTTCGAAGAATACGGAACGAACGAGTTACCGAACGAACATTCGGTTATAGTATACGACAACGATCATTGGGTGTACATTGCTACTCCGTTGGAAGCCGACAAAAGCACAATCTTCGTTTGCACGAAAGCATCTTCTACTGAATGGATATTCGAAAATCCACAGCACGACTTTCCGAAACGAATCATTTATCGCTTCCTTTCAGAAGAACAACTGGAAACGACTATCGACGCGGGCCCCGGTTCTGATCCGAAGGACGTGAAGGTCTGGAAGTATTGGAAGAAGAAGATCTAGACTTCTTTGATGTATACGGAACATTTCCATTAGCATTCGTCCCCACATCTTTTTTCGGACCACGCGGTTCATCACGCGCAACATCTTCTTCTCTTCCCCCATCTTCCCTTCTCTCACCTTCTCTTACCTCTTTGTATCCTTTGCTTTCTTGATTCCCAAAAGAATCTCCAATGCGTCTATTCGGAACCGGAAGTTTCTTCGCAGTGTATGGCTTACGCACATCATCGGTTGGCTTGTCCTTCCAATTTTCAATATCACGTGGCGTTGGCTTTTGACCTTCCGTCAACAACTTCACACCGAACTTCATTAAATCTACTTTCTCGCGCTTGTACAACAATCCCGCAGCTTTCTTGAAGGTCTTCTTCGACATGCGAAGACGAATCTTAATTTCGTCAGGATCACTGTCGTCGTTCAGACGAATGTAACCTCCGTTGTTTTCCAAGAACTCTAACAAACGAGCAGCAGCATCTTCTATCAAATCAACGCCTTCCTTCTGCATGCTCACCACCACATCTTTCCCTTCAATCTTGCGCACGTATCCTTTCACTTTATCGCCTTCAGAAACGCGACTCATTATTTCTTGTTGGAAGATGATACCCTGGTACTTTCCATTTACAATAACCTTTCTCCCCACTTCCAATTTCTCGAAAATGGTCATTTCAATTTCGTCTCCGCGTTTGAAATCGGGTTCCTCTTTCAAGTGATTAAAAATCTTCGTCGTTCCGAAAAGTCTATGATTCGCAGAATCGTAACACAGCATAATCAATGCTCTGCGATTCGCCATTAATTCTTGTCTTTGCTCTCTCTTTGGAATAAGGACATCGCGTCCAACACCTATGTTAATGAACGCACCTAAATCGTTTGAATTCAAAATGGAAAACATACCCATTTCACCCACCTGAATTTCAGGTAATTTAATGGTGGCTTCCAATTCTTTTCTGTCGTTGAAGTAGCTGAAGATTTTCAGCGTTTGTCCCAATACAACACCTTTGGTGTCAATTTTATTTAAAGGAATTTCCTCGTGGTCATTTCCAACAAAAACTCCTTCTTCACTAATTGAAGTAACCATTAACTCTTGAATGGTGCCCGGACTCAAATAATCTGTCATAATGCAAAGTAAGCGCAGAACCGCTGAATTCGAGGCTTTTTCGCGATTTAGTTTTCAGACTTCGCATGTTGGTGTTACATTTGAGGCACTAACCTTGAGCCATGAAATCTTTTTTACTCGCAGTTTCGTTTATTCTTTTCAGTGTTATCAGCAGTTTCGCGCAATGCGCCGCTGGTGAGACGTCTGTAACCTTCGTTATGCACACAGACAATTGGGCCTATGAGAATTATTGGCAATTGAACCTTGCGGGAACGGGCTGTAACCCCGCGCCCATTGCTGAAGGTGCCAATCTGAATGTGGGTTGCGCAGGCACAGAATCTGCAAATAGCGCAAACGGTTATGCGAACGCCAGTGTTATTACCGAAGGACCTTTTTGTTTGACTAACAACACGGCTTATGAATTAATTTTTGTTGATTCATATGGAGATGGTGGATTGGTGATTGAGGTGTTTGAAAATGGTGCGTTAACCCATGTTTACAGTGGAAGTGGTAATGGTAATACATGGACCTTTACCATTGGTGTAAGCACAGCCCCCGCCTATGACAGTCCTTGCAGCGCCATTGAAATTACCGCTGACGGCCCTTCATTAGTTTTGAATAACACAGACGCAATTGCTGGATTTGGTGAAATTGCTCCAGCGGGTATTGATTGCGGAGTTTATGGATTTTGGTGTGAAGGAAACTCAACCAATTCCATTTGGGCGAAATTCATTCCAATAACCAACTCAACTTCTTTTGAAGTAACGACCTGCAATCCCGGAACGAGCACAGATACGCAAATTGCAGTTTATAAAGTGACGGATTGTTCGAACTTCGCGACTTTTGAGTTAGTCAGTTCAAACGACGACATGATTGGAGGTTGTTCTGCCGGAGAGTTGTACGCTTCTCAAACGTATACCTCTTGTTTGGAAGCGGGGCAGCTTTATTTGATTCAGATGGATGGATGGGAAGGTGCTGTGGGAGATATTGAACTTTCGGTTCATACATATAGCACTGCCATTACATGGGATGCATTGGTAAACGGAATTTCTTGTCCGTTGAACAAAGGAGATGTTGGCAATGGCTCTGTCTATCCATACAGTGTTGGCGCTGGTGCGAACTTTAGTTCTTTTTGGACGGGTCCTGCAGGATTCACTTCAACAAATCAATACTTGCAGAACGCCGATCCAGGAACTTACACGGTGACTGCAACAACCGGTTGTGGCGAAGTACACACTCAAACCTTCGACATTACACAGCCCGATGTTTGGATGGTTACAACGAACATTGTTCTTCCGAATTGCGACGTTAACAACGATGCATCTATTGAAGTGAATGTTGCAGGAGCAACAGCTCCTTACACATTTGCGTGGAGCGATGTAACGGGACTTCCACTTTCAACAAGCAATCCGCTTACAGGAATTGGAACTGGTGCATACAACATGGTTATTACCGATGATCACACATGCACTTACAGCTACACGTTCAACATTACCGATTGCGTTGGATTGGAAGAATTATCACAAGCATCGATCAATGTATTTCCAAACCCATCGAATGGCTCATTTGCTTTCAGTCACGAAGCTCTTCAAAATGCTTCTTGGAGTTTGTATGACATCTCTGGCAAATTAATTCATTCGGAAAGAATTACTTCAGGAAGCACTTCCACTTTCGTGAATATAAATGTTCCGTCAGGCATTTATTCTTTGCGCATTATTGCTGAAGATATGCAACTGCAGAAGAGTGTTATTGTTGAGTAAAATCAACGCTTTCCGACACATTTAGTCTCGTTTTTCAACTCGTTTCCGAATAAGGAAATCTTTACACTTTTAAATATTGTATTGAAATTTGTTTCAACAAATATAGGTTTCCTTATTAGGATACACTATATTAGCAAAATGAAACAAAATGCAATCAAAATTCAACGTCAAAATTCTAGACAATGTCGCTAATGAGATGTACTTCTTACCCGAGAAAGCTCGGGAAAAGATCCTTTACAACATATTGAAATCAACTAAGGTCATTGATCCGGAACTACTTAAAAAGCTAACGTCCAACATTTGGGAATTTCGAACATTCTATTCGAATACTTATTACAGACTTCTGGCATTTTGGGACGGTTCCGAATCACTAATTATAATTTGCACAATCTTCATAAAAACAACTCAAAAAACTCCACAAAATGAAATCCAAAAAGCCGAAAATCTCAGAAGACAATACTTCGAAGAAAAAAATGAAACTGGTAACCCTTGAGGAAACACTAGACCGTTATATCGGAAAGAAAGAAACAGCAAAACGAAAGCAGTTCGAAGAAGATTTGCGATTAGATTTATTGGGCAGCTCCATACGTTCACTGCGCGAAGAGCAAAACCTCAGTCAAGAAGATTTAGGCAATCTAATTGGCGTGAAAAAGGCTCAAATTTCAAAACTTGAAAACAACTTCACCGATGTCCGTGTTGGAACATTGCTAAGAGTCTTCAAAGCGTTGAAAAAAGAGATTAAAATCTCCTTCATCTAATTGCAATTCCTGAAGTTTCTCTATCAGTTCCTGAACTTGGTCTGAAGAAACATTTCGGTGAAAGACAAATCGAAGCCACACAGGTCCGAAAGGGAAACACTTGATTCCCAAAGGAGTTAATTTCTCTATCATCTCAGCAGATGAATTACTTGTTGGTTTCCAAATAACAATGTTCGTTTCAACAGGCATTATCTCGGCGCAATAGGGCATTGCACTCAAAACACTTCCAATTGCTTTCGCGTGCGCATGATCTTCATGCAAACGGAAGCGTTCAACCTTCATGGCGTGCAGACCAGCAGCAGCGAGGAATCCAGCTTGACGCATTCCTCCACCCATACTCTTTCTGCGGCGACGTGCTTTCAAAATAAATTCTTTCGAGCCTACCAAGAAACTTCCAACCGGAGCTGCAAGTCCTTTGCTTAAACAAACGCTGATTGAATCGTATGCCTTCGCATATTCAGCCGGGCTCATCTTCGTTTCTTCCAGCGCGTTGAAGAGTCTTGCACCATCGCAATGCAACGCCATTCCATTCGCTTTGCACACTTCTTGAATTTTTAATATCTCATTGAAATCCCAAATGGCTCCTCCGCCTTTGTTCACGGTGTCTTCCGTGCAGACCAATGAAGTATTTGGCAAGTGTACATCTGCTCTGTTGTTAATATTCGCCTTCACTTGTTCAGCCGTAAACATCCCGCGTGGACCTTCGATTAAACGAACAGAGCTTCCGCTGTTCAAGGCAATTCCACCGCCTTCATAAATGTATATGTGAGCAAGGTTGCTGCAAATCACTTCATCGCCCGGACGCGTATGAACGTTTATGGCAATCTGATTCGACTGCGTTCCGCTGGTGCAAAACAAGGCAGCCTCCATGCCGAAGAGCTCTGCCGCATAGGCCTCCAATGCATTCACCGTTGGATCTTCTCCAAACACATCGTCGCCCACTTGCGCTTCAAACATTGCTTTTCTCATTTCGTCTGAAGGAACGGTGAACGTGTCACTGCGTAAATCAATTATATTCGCCATAGATGTATTCATTTTTAAATCCGAACAAAAATACACGGAATAGCGCTATTCTCTTTTTTCTGTTGCTTTCATTTTCCATTGGCCTAACAAACATTGCCTCCGGGCAACAATGGGGATATGTAATTTTCAAAGACAAAGGCCTACACGACAATACCTTTCAACATAATTTCTCGGCAGCAGCAATCGAAAGACGATTTCTTCAAAACATTGAATGGGATGAAAGGGATGTCCCTGTTTCAGAAGAATATATTTCTTTGGTTGAAGCCTATTCAGACAGCACCTTCGGAACAAGTCGTTGGCTGAACGCTGCGGTTGTTCGAGCAAAGGAGAACAATTGGAATTTCATTTCGAAATTACCGTGTGTCCAAGAAATTGAATTACTTCAAGAATATTCGCTTCTTTCTGCTGAATGGCCGGTCACTCTTTCCGATAGTTCATCCATGCCAACGAGCGAAACAATGGGGGCCCAAAATCAAATTGATCTCATGCAACCGAAAGAATTTATTTCACGGGAACTCTTTGGTAAGAATACCATAATAGCGGTTTTCGATGCTGGATTCACCAATGCCGACAAGGCTGATCACCTTTCGCATTTGTTCAAGAACAATCAAATCGCAGCTAAAAAAGATTTCTTAAACAAGACCGACGATGTCTATTCCCACTCTATTCACGGGACAGAGGTCCTTACTTTTTTAGCTGGAAAGAATGACTCTGTTCAATTCGGATTGGCCACAGAAGCAACATACCTCCTAGCGCGAGTTACACCAAACATGGGATTCTTTCGCTTTCTGAATGACGTTCAATGGATACAAGCGCTAGAATGGGCCGATGAGAAAGGCGCGAGTTTGGTGAACTCTTCACTAAGTTTTACCAATCAACTATACGAACGAAGAGATTTAAATGGAAGGACATGCAAGATTAGTATTGCGGCGAACACGGCCATGGATAAAGGAATATTAGTTGTAAACGCTGCTGGAAATGAATTGCAAAACGATTGGGAAATTATTGGAGCACCAGCAGATGCGGAGCGCATCTTAACCGTTGGTTCTGTTGACCCAAAAACAGGATACATTTCAAGTTTCAGTTCTGTCGGTCCAACCTCAGACGGACGATTGAAACCCGACGTATGCGCCCCTGGCGAATTGTTATATCCTGAAGATGGCGAATACAAAAGAATACAAGGCACATCATTCGCAAGTCCACTTGTATGTGGCTTCGCTGCATGTGTTCGCCAACTTCATCCAGAATGGAACACTGAAAAGATTTGGTCAGAAATCCGAAAAAGCGGATCTCTTTTCCCATACTTCGATTACGCTCACGGATTTGGTATTCCCAAAGCGAAATACTTTTTTTCTGAAGAAAAAGAAAAACCGAATGCTTATTCGGTTCAGTTCAGCGAAATAGACACCTTGAATTGCAACAATCTTTTGACCATCTATCGCACAGACGGTTGCGAAATTGAAGAAAACTATTCTTCTCCAGTTGCCTTCATTCAATTCGTAAAAGCTACGGGCGAAGTGTTCAAATACAATGTCTCTCGTCCGCTAAATAAAATCCTCGCCTCAATTCCGGCTGATGAATTCAAAGGCTGCAAACTTCGTGTGGTATACGATCGTCACTTCTTCGAAATACCCATTCCTCAGCAATGAAGAACCTATTGACTCTTCTTTTCTTTGTTGGCATGACTATTCAAACGTTGGGACAAACAATCTTGTTTGAGTCGACCATTGATTCTGTTATGAAAAGAACACGTGACTACAAACTCACAGGAGTAAATATTGACAATTACTCTTCCTTTTATTACGAAATTGGAAATTTCATTCCGAACAATAAACACCTCTCAAATAAAGAAAAGCTTGAATTGGGCAGAAGCTTTTCCTGCGGATACACCTTCAAAAAAGACATCGCTAAAATGTCATCTCTCGTCTTTGGCGCAAGTTATTACCGGAGAACCCAACGCTTGAATTCGAAATACCCCATTCAGTCTTTTGAACCCGACAGCAGTTGGAATCGAGCGAAGTACAGCTCCAATGCATTCAACGCGCAAATTAGATTGCGTAAATATATTTTGAAACAAGGCAGCCAAACCAGCAGCTATGTTGAATGGGCTTTGGAGAGCTATTATTTTCTGAATGCCCGATATTTAGGAATAAGAAAAATCGACGATATTAAATTGAAACGCATTGAAAACAATCCAACAGGATTCAACACCTGGCAATATGCTACTTCCCTTAAATTTAGTTTCAGCACCTTGGCTCTCGGAGTTCGTTATTTCCCTGAAGAAATATTCTCAGCTGGAAAATACAAAAATGAAGATTACGGAAGTTGGAGCATTTACCTAACCGTTAATCTTCCTGGAGCGAACGGCAAAAAGAAATAACACTTATTGAATAAACTTCCAACCGGAAGCTTCGGCGTGCCATTTCCCCATTCCTGTATCGCTGTTAACTTCGCACAACGCGTGCTCGTGTCCATTTGAAATGAACAACCAAGGCGCCTTCAACACGGAATTGTAACGCAACGTCTGACTTAAAACAGCCTCATCTATTTTCACCGTCGGCGCCTTGAATTCGGCAATGAGCAAAGGAAATGCTTCACGCGTGTACATTACCAAATCGGCTCTTCGTTTCATTCCGTGAAAAACAACTTCAGTTTCTACGCCCACTCTTCCCTTCGGGAAATTCAAATCATTCACGAAAAAGTGAATGGCATGCTGACGAACAAATTCTTCCGGAGTTAAAGCCACCCACTTGTTACGAACAATGTCCCAAACCTCGCGCGAAGCTTCTCCGCGAATGCGGAATGAATAGGAGGGAAATTGGAAATTGAGCATAAAATTCGGTTGTGCAAATTAGTGTATATTTTTCAAGATTGAAATGTTGTACCGCGACAAGACTATTGCCGATATTTGCAAGACATGGAACACTCGCTAATCATTCGTGACATTCAAATGGGCAATACTGCCCCTGTTTATCTTTTGCACGGCGAAGAAGCTTTCTTTATTGATCTAATTGCCGATGCCATTGAGAACAAAATTCTTGATGAAAGCGAAAAGGCCTTCGGCCTAACCGTTTGCTACGGAAAAGATTCAAACCTAGAATCCATTGTTTCTATGTCGAAGAGTTTCCCTATGATGGGAAACAAGCAAGTAATCATTGTTCGCGAAGCCCAAGATTTAAAATGTTGGAAGAAAGAGGAACTCTACAAATGTTTGTTGAATTACCTCGATGCGCCAACACAAAGTACCGTTCTTGCATTCTGTTACAAGAATGGAAAAGTCGACGGAAGATCATCGCTTTTCAAAACATTGAAAGCAAAGGCGAAGACATTTGAATCGGCACCCATCAAAGAAAATCAACTTCCGACGTGGGTTCAAAATATTGCGAAAGACCAAGGCCTTACTATTCGCGGAACCGCAACCCAGTTGCTTGCCGACTACCTCGGTTCTGACCTCCATAAACTTACCAATGAAATTTCAAAGCTTAGTATTGTCTTGAATCAAGGCGATGAAATTACTACTCAGATTATTCAAGATCATATTGGAATTTCCAAAGATTTCAACGTTTGGGAATTGCAAACTGCACTCATTCGCAAAGATGTTATGAAAGCGAATCAGATTATCAACTTTTTCGAAAAGAACCCGAAAGACCACCCACTTTTTCAAATCATTCCTGCGCTTTATGGTTTTTTTGCCAAGCTTTGCGTTATTCAGAACAGCACAAACAAGGACGAAGCCTACAAAGAATTGGGTGTAAATTATTATGCCGCTCAAAATTTTAAAGATGGCGAGCGGAATTACTCCCCTGGAAAATCTGAGCGCATCATCAAATACTTTCGAGATGCAGATGAGCAGTTAAAAGGATTAAAAGGAAACAGCATGTCGCATGGCGATATCATGCGCGAATTAATTTTTAAAATTCTGCACTAAAGAATCAAAGATCCTGCAGTGTACATTTCGTTTTTACCTTCTTTGCATAACGCATAAGTAAAACCGCTTCTTAAGCCGAACGATCCGGTAACTCCGGCTTTATCAACCGCTAATACCCCAACCTGATATTCATCGACCATAAAGGCATTGTTAGATTTCAATCGAGCAATGGCCTCTTCACATGCCTCTTGTGCTGAAGCACCTTGGCGCATGAGTTCAACAACCAAGAAAGATGTACATGATCGAATTACCGTCTCTCCCAGACCCGTGCAGGTTGCTCCGCCAATTTCATTGTCGATATAAAGACCAGCTCCAATAATGGGACTGTCACCTACTCTACCGTGCAGCTTATAAGATAAACCACTTGTGGTGCATGAACCCGAAATTCTCCCTTCATAATCCATGGCCAACAAACCAATGGTATCGTGATTTTCAACATTAATGATTGGCTTGTACTCAGATGTCTTCAACCATTCTTTCCACGCTTTGTAGGCTTCCGGATTCACATAATCGCTGTGTTTGAATCCCTGCTCCAACGCAAATTGCTCGGCACCTTTTCCAACAATCATGGCATGCGGTGTCTTTTCTAAAACTGCCCGAGCTATTGAAATTGGATGTTCGAATCCTTGCACGAACGCAACGGAACCCACCTTATGCTGCCAATCCATAATGCATGCATCTAACGTAGTTCTTCCTTCTCTATCTGGCAATCCGCCAAGGCCAACACTCAGATTCGTTAAATCAGCTTCTGTTTTCCAGACTCCCATCTCAGCCATATCTAGTGCGTTTCCTCCTTTCTTCAAGGCATCCATTGCCGCGTCATTCGCAGCAATGCCATGATCCCAAGTTGACAGAACCAATCCCTTGGTATAACGAACCTTTTCTGCTGGCTTTTTCTTTTTTTCACTGAATGAAAATAACGCCGGTGACATCCCTAACAACGCGCCGGTAGCGGCAAGCTGACCTAAAAACTTCCTTCTGTTACTCGACATTATTTCACAATAAATGGGAGACGATAAGCGCCCTTGTCTGTGATTAATTGAACGGCGTATACGCCTGCAACTAAATCACTCGCATTGAAAAACACTTTTGATTGGTCCGGTGAAAGCACTCCTGAATATATTTCCTTTACACGACGACCTTGCATATCTACAATGAACGCTTGCGCTTTTTGTGAAGCACGGGCATTAAATTCCACGCAAGTCATTTCACTCGCAGGATTCGGAAAAATTCTCGAGAAACTGAAAGCCTGTTCGTTAATGACATTTCCACCAAAAACATCGAAACTCCAATAACCTTCAGGCGCAGACATAGGGCGTTGCAATACCTTTCCTGTTGACGCCTCTCCTTCCACGTAATAGTACACGCGTGTGCCAGCGGGCTGCGCAGGAATGAATCCTTCCCAATTGTTGCTTCCAACATTCACCATATCCACTTGCGTATATGCTCCTGTTAAGGAAGTCTTCCAATACATTCTTCCTGCAGCCACACCGTCGCGGTGGTTCATATAAGCTACAACACTGTAATCAGTTGTTGTGTTATCTGTATCTGGAAGCGGATTATGACTGATCAAAAGTGGATCTGCCACACCCACGCTATGAGTAATGCAATGAATGGCCCCACTAGCGGCAATAATGTTATCTGGATTGTTATCGCAGTCAATTCCTACAATTTGATAACCGGGAAGTGCCTCTTGCCAAATGCGCAATGCTGTTGTATCGTATTGCTCGCGGTACAGCGGAAGAATAACCATCTTATTCACGAAAACCGCATTGGAATAAGTTCTGTACGAAGCGGCAGGATTAGAGCTTGGCCATGCACCACTGGTGCTCGGCGGCATAGGAATGCGAATAGTCTTATAGGGTTCCCCCCATTTATTCATGAAATTTGAAACCACATAATCCATGTTTGCATTGATCTGAGGACCGTCTGAAACTCCTGCTGGATATTCACCAACAAGCAAGGTTTGCTCATCAATTAATTTCATGTGCATGTCAATGTGATGAATGCCATCATAAGGAAGTGTTGGCATTTTTATGTAACGATCAATACCCAGATAGCTCGAAGCAATCGCATCAATTTCTGCTTCGGTCTTTGCAGTTACTCCGTAAGGATTTCCAACTGCGTTTTCATCTAAAATTAATTCCGTCACGATCGCTGTTCCGAAACCATCGCTCATCCAGTTTCCACCGGTGTTTACCAAATCTTCAGGAGCAGAAGTTGTTGTGTACATATTCAATCCTAAATAATCAGCTACATATTGCGGGGATGAATTGTCGTTAGGACGTGTTGGTCTGTTATAAATCCAATCGACCAAAAACAAATCTTCAACCTCATTGGAATAGGCAGGGTTTGCGCCGTAATCGCGCATCCAAACTGAATCATAATTCGCAGGAAGAATAATTACATTGTTCAAATCTGTAAAGGCTGGTCCGCCAGCAGTGCCAAACAAATAAGCCTCTGTTGCAGCAACGTCTTCAGATAAGATAACCACCAAGGTTTGGGTGCGCGCAGCAGCAACAATTTGTTTCAGAATTGTCGGATAAGAAATCCATGAAATCGTTAGACATTGAATCTCCTCCCACTCAGCCATTGCACGAATGTTTGTGAAGGGTGGTGGTGATGCAATTCCTCTATCGGAATTTACAATTGAAAAATCACCATGCGAGATTTGTTCAATCTCAGCAGGTGTTAAATTCCTTGGAAGATCAACTTGAGCATTCAAAAAAGAACACAAGCTCAGAGCAATAAAGAGCAAGCTTACTATACGTTTCATTCGATTATTAATTTTTCGGTTTGAAATTAGGCATCTATTCAATAACATCTACAAATTCAACAACAAATTGTTCGTTTGAAAAGGCATACAAAATAAACTATCCAGCAGGAAGTTGGTTCCCGTATTGGACGTCATCACACAATTGTACTTCAACCATTTTCCTCCATATACACCGCACTGAAAAAGTGTGTCCGATAAATTATTGAAACTACGAACGCTATTCGTGCAGCAATTGCATGCGAAATTCGTCCCAACCCAATTAAACTGAATCAGCGCGGCTCCTGAGGCATTGTGAATACTCACTAAAACAGATGATTCAGGCCACAAGGCGATATTCTTGGTAAGGCTGACTTGATTTCTTAAATCATCCGGAGAAACAGCAACTTCCTGCGGATAATAGAACTCCCTTGAAATCATAAGACGCGCTTCTGTTAAATTTTCCTTCTTCCATTCCAACTTGTAATTTCCATTAAGATCAGAAGTTGTGCGAGCGGCTTCCAAAAAGTAATTGGTAAACACACCATTCACAAGGGACTTCTGTTCAAACACAGTTGTTACATAAGGAAGCGTTGAGCCAGAAGAAGCATCCGTTGTTTTCCCTTCCAATGAAAAATTCTCAGAAGGTTTTTTACATGCTCCCAAAACAATGAGGAACATAAACATCGTATTTCTCAATTTCATTTCGAAGCTGACTTATAGTGCTCAAAAATGGCAAGTATCTTATTTACAAAATTCACCGGCCCAACTCCATTTATATATCCATGTCTTACGCATGACATGGCGTAGTATTGTCGCTGAGATTTGAGAATTAAAGCTTCCGCTACATTCCCATCCCACAACGTATCGTTCTTACCAATCTGTTTTGCAATGCACATGGCGTCTAAAACGTGACCGGGGCCACAATTGTAGCTTGCCAGCATAAATTTGATTCTCTCTTCCGGGTTCCGAACCCTTTGCTTCCAGAAATTATCTAAATTCTTCAGGTACTTAGCCCCTGTTTGAATATTATTGCTTGGAGGGCACATTGTATCTCCACCAAAATTCAATAACGTTGCTGGCATAAGTTGCATCAATCCCCTAGCGCCTGCCCATGATTCAGCATTTGCATTAAAACTTGATTCTACAAAACTTAGCGCCGTGAGCAACCGCCAATCCCAACCGACTATTGGAGCATGCAATCTATATAATGAATCATAAGGGGACAAATTTCCTTCTTTAATCGGAGGCATCGTGAACACTCTTTTAATTCCTCCCGTCCAGTTTTCTTCTGGACGACCAAAATAGCGCGCGTACAATTTTGTAACAAAGCTCAATCCTGCGTTGCCTCTCAAAAATTCATTCATGCGTTGTTGTAATAAAAACGCGTTTGGACGAACAGCCCAAGCAATATCATCCTCACCATCTAACTCTACCGACATATCCAAATTTGGATAATCTTCAAAGCACAAATAGGCTAAACTCTTATCTGTAACAGTCGAAGGAATCGTGCCATTCGAGACATCTTGAAGTAATTCCTCGGTGCCAATCTTTCCGCTTGCTTCTATCACTTGAATATTCGCTCCTGTGGATTGAATAATATTCGTTAGACGGTTATAAAAAGAAGAATATCTATGAACATGAATTGGAAGTTTGTCTAATTCATTTTGATTGTGAACGACTATACCATCGGCTAGCAATTTATTCGCTGTGTCTTTGCGCTGAACGAGCACCTGCTTGGTTTTGTAAATCGACGGTGAAAAAGCTAAAAACTTCTTACGATCTTCATTCACAGAAAGATTGGAAGCAATGATATCTCCCTCGCCACGATATAGCATGGCAAACATGCTGTCTAAATTCTCAATGACCCGAATCTCCAATTTCACGCGAAGATATTTAGCAAACTTCCGAGCCAATTCATAATCGAAACCCATTTCTTGTTCTTTATACAAGTAATAAGTTGAAGCACTATTTTCCGTTAATACAATCAATTTTCCCCGAGCCCGAATAGAATCTAAATCCACATTAACCAAATCTGGAAAATTCTCTGGCCCCGTTAATTCCTCTGCCTTTCGAACTTTTGGAGAAAGTAATGTAAACATGAATGCAACTCCTCCAAGGAGGGCCATTGAAACAAGAACAACGCGCCAAATAGATCTTTTCAATGAATGAAATTTATTTCAGAACTCTTAATTCTGAATGGGTTATCTACAAATTTAATGAATTTTATTTTCATTCAATAGGTTCATTCTTTTCAACTGAAACTCACGCTTCAATTCAACAAAAAAATCCGGGAAATAACCCGAAGCCTCTTCAACATGATTTAGAAAAAAATCTCCCGCCTCAACAAGAGCTTCTCCGCGAGGTATGCGCATTCCCATTTGCCGAACAATAACCGCCATTCCAACCGGATGAGCATATTTCATCATGAATTCCTTGTCTTTCATGTGGAAGAAATAACTCTTCATTTTTTCCGGAAAAATATCTTCGTGTTTATTCAAAACAGAAAAAGTATACTGCTGAAATTCTGCAAGATCCCTTCCCGAATGAATTTGAAAATCTTTCGCCAAAAAATAATCAAACACCAAATCAATGAGTACTCCGCTGTACAATCCTAGTTTTGGTCTGTATTCAGCTCGAAGCTCCTTTACCAAATCATGAGTGTCTGTAAAGGAATCTACCCATCTGTGAAGGAGTATCCCATTTCGAATATCCGCACTGTATAAATTGAAATCATTCCCCTTAACGGCATCAGCGATAAACTGACCAACCATTTCCTCTTCATTGTCAGAGGATAGATACAAGTGGGCCAAGTGATTCATTCCACAAAGAACGAAGTTTAACTCTTTGGGTGAAGTATCTTTGCACAAGTTATTTTAAAGACATGACCTTAATAAAATCTATTTCCGGATTTCGCGGAACCATTGGAGCTGTTCCTGGTGAACACTTAACTCCGCTAGACACTGTGAAATTCACAGCGGCTTTTGCTGCTTTTCTTCAACAGAGAAACAACAAGCAACATATTTCAATTGTAGTTGGAAGAGATGCGCGCATTAGCGGAGAGATGCTTCAAAACCTAGTCATGAATACCTTGGTTGGAATGGGCATTCACGTCCTAGACGCAGGTCTTTCAACCACTCCAACTGTAGAATGGGCCGTTACGGAAAGCAAAGCGAATGGAGGAATTATCTTAACCGCAAGCCACAATCCGAAAGAATGGAACGCTTTGAAATTACTCAACGAAAAAGGAGAGTTCATTTCTGGCGATGAAGGAAAAGAAGTTCTTCGAAGAGCAGATGCCGATGATTTTGCATTCTGCACTGTTGATGAATTGGGAAGCATAGAAGAGCACCATTTTATGAAGGCGCACATTCAACATATTCTTGGAATAAACACCATTGATGTTGAAGCCATTGCAAATAAAAAATTCAAAATCGCTGTAGACGGAATTAATTCTTCTGGAGGAATTTATGTTCCTGCTTTGCTTGATGCCCTAGGTATTGAAAACATTGTGCCGATTCACTGCAAAGCAGACGGACATTTCGCGCACAATCCAGAGCCGCTGGCAGAGCATTTAACAGACATCGTTGCTATTGTAAAAAAAGAAAAATGTGATTTGGGAATTGTGGTTGATCCAGATGTAGATCGCTTGGCCTTCGTATGTGAAGACGGAAGTTTATTCGGTGAGGAATACACCTTGGTAGCCATTGCAGATTATTTGCTTGGAATTACTCCTGGTCCCACCGTGAGCAATCTCTCAAGCAGCCGCGCATTAGCAGATGTAACGCACAAACACGGTCAACGCTACGAAGCTTCTGCCGTAGGCGAAGTGAACGTTGTTGCGAAGATGAAAGAAATTGGAGCCGTAATCGGCGGAGAAGGAAACGGTGGTATCATTTATCCGGAAACGCACTACGGAAGAGATGCGCTTGTTGGAATAGCCTTGTTCTTAACGCACCTGGCCAAGAACTTCAATTCTGTTTCTGAAATGCGTGCAACGTATCCGACGTATCAAATGATAAAGGACAAAGTGGTCTTAAGTCCGAGTCTCGATGTAGATGGAATACTTGCAACTGTTGCGAAAGAATTTCAACATGAAAAAGTAAATACGATCGATGGTGTGAAGGTTGACTTCTCGAACGGATGGGTGCATTTGCGCAAGAGCAACACCGAGCC
>CANIBZ010000036.1 GCA_947466425.1 Flavobacteriales bacterium | reverse complement strand
TGAGGCTAACTCAACCATCGTTTTATACAAATCAGATTCTAAGGATTTGCGTCCCAAGGCCGCTTCTAATTCTAGAATGCGATTTCGTAAATCTAAAATGGTTTTTTCAACGCTGTCCTTTTCCATAACTAGACGTGTTCCTTTTTTCAAATTACGGGAATATTTGTTCAACCAAGTGTAAATAGTTTGAACACGTACATCATATTCTCGCGCTGCATTGGTAACGGATAGTTGGCCCAATTCAATTTGCTTTACGATCTCTTTTCGTAAGTCCTCCGAAAAGATTCGTTGTACTCTTAAGGCTGTTTTTTTCATAATCTTCGTTTTGTTGAAGATGATAAAAGTGTCAACTTTTTTTAGGCGCGGTCAAATTAGGAATTACGAGGTAGGAATTACAAAGTTCCAATTACGTAGTTCTTAACTTTCGTAGACTATTCAACAGGCAAAACAAGGCGGAGCCCGCCGTTGTCGTACCCTTTGTCTGGAGTGCGCCTATCTCGATAGGCAGCTCGACAGTCTTCAGCATATGAGTTCCAACTGCCACCGCGTTCCACACGATACTGACCCAATGATGCACCCGTCGGATTTGTCTCTTTGAAGCTGTTGTATTTGTCGTACCAATCGGAACACCACTCCCAAACATTTCCCGTCATGTCATAGATACCCAATTCGTTAGCTTGTTTACCTCCGACTTTATGAGTTTTACCTCCACAGTTTTCTGTATTCCAAACCACAGCGTTCATTTCGTTCGATCCGCTGTAAGTGAAACCAATACTACTTTTACCCCCTTTGGCTGCATACTCCCATTCTGATTCAGTTGGCAAACGATATTTCTTGCCTGTTTGCGCATTCAGCTTTTGGATATACTCTTGGACATCATTCCAAGAAACATTTTCTACTGGACATTCTTCACAATCTTTAAAATGACTTGGGTTACTTCTCATTACCGCTGCCCACTGGGCTTGCGTAACCTCGTATTTTCCAATATTGAAGGCACTTAAAGTAACAGAATGAACGGGTTTCTCATCATCTTCACCAGATTTACTTCCCATTTTAAAAGTTCCGCCTTCTACGAAAATCATTTCGTGATTCAATGGATCTTTTTGTGCAAAAGAAGTTTCTGACATTCCAATAAAAAATAATATTAGGACAATTAAACGTTTCATTTGAATAAATTTTCAGTAAATGTAATAAAGTTCACATCACCCTCCGTGATCAATTGCTACAAAACCAATCTTACAGATCAATCACTGCGTGATCAATTCTTCGAATCAATCGGCAAGTTGAAAAACTATAGCTTGCGAAAAATATGATTTGATAGGCTTTCCATTCTGCATGGCTGGTTTAAACTTCCCAAAACGTTTGCAAACATCTATTGCGGCACGCTCCAAGGATTGTCCGCCAGAACTTGTTCTTTCAATTTCGAAATCTTTTGCTACCCCGTCTATATCGACAACGAATTTCACAATCACTTTTCCTTCAATTCCTTTTTCAACAGCATATTCCGGATAGATCAAATTTTCTGAAATGAATTTATACAATGCTGCACTACCTCCAGGATATTCAGCATCTTGCTCGACATAAGTGAGCGGCTCTTCATCTGTTTTAATTGTCTCTGTTTGAATCTCAGATTTTGATTCATCTTCGATTGGCAAAACAAGCCGGAAGCCGTAGTCGTAGTCCCATTCGTCTGGATTGTTCCAAAACCGAAACGCAGGGCGACAGTAGTTCGCACTGCCGTTCCAACTGCCACCGCGAAGCACACGGGGCTGACCCGATGAAGCGCCCGTTGGATTTGTCTCACTATAACTGTTGTATGCACCGTACCAGTCGGAACACCACTCCCAAACATTACCAGACATATCGTAGATATCCAATTCATTGGCTAGCTTGCCTCCGACTGCATGCGTTTTACTTGAACTGTTGTCGGTATTCCAAGCCAAGGAACCCAAATCGTTGGAGCCACTATAGGTATAACCCCTGCTTTGCTTGCCGCCTCTGGCCGCATACTCCCACTCGGCCTCGGTGGGCAGACGGTAGTTCTTACCCGTTTGTGCATTCAGCTTTCGAATAAAATCTTGAACATCATTCCAACTCACATTCTCTACCGGACAATTGTCGCGACCCGAGAAATTGCTCGGGTTAGATCCCATCACCACTTTCCATTGCGCTTGGGTTACTTCATATTTACCAATATTGAAGGAACTTAATGTTACCGAGTGAACTGGCTGTTCATCTGATTCAACCCAATTGCTGCCCATTTGAAAAGTTCCGCCTTCAACGAAAACCATTTCGTGATTCAATGGATCTTTTTGTGCAACAGCAGATTCAGCTGTTCCAATAAAAAATAATATTGCAGCGCTTAAATGTTTCATTGAAATCAAATTGAAGTAAAGATATAGAACTTCGTTGTTCCTACTTCGTAATCTGAACTGCGTTATTGGAACTTCGTTATTCCTATTACATAATTGGAACCTTGTTGTTGGATAATTACACAGCAGGAATAAAATCGAAGAATTTCCAATTACGAAGTAGGAATTAATTCGAAGAATTTCCAATTACGAAGTAGGAATAAAACTGAAAGTTTTCCAATTACGTAGTAGGAATAAAATCTCCGATTTTCTAATTACGTAGTTCCTACCTTTTCTTAACTTTCTTAAAGAAGAACATCACAATCAACGGAGAAAACAACAACTCAGCAAACAAAGCTATGAAGAGCGTGAGACTCACCAATAAGCCAATGTAATGCGTACCGAGGAAGTCGCTGAAGATTAAGGTGAGGAAACCGCCGCTGAGGATAAGTGTGGTGACAATCATGGCTTTTCCTGTTGTGAGGAAGGTGCGCTTTACGGCGTAGTGAACGCTGAGGCCTTCACCCAATAAACTGCGCACACGGGCTAAGAAATGAATCGTGTCATCCACCGCAATTCCGAAAGCAATGTTGAAAATAATGCTCGTACTGACCTTCAACGGAATGCCGGTAAATCCCATGATGCCTGCGACAATTAGCAACGGAAATAAATTCGGAAGAATGGTCAACGGTATCATGCGCCACGACTTGTAGACAATACCCATGATGATTCCAATAACTAAGACACTGATGAGCAAATCCCAAACGGTGTTCTCGATTAAGCTGCGGTTATTGACGTCGATCAAATGCGCTGTTCCTGTGATTTTTCGATTCGATAAATCCGGACAGTTCTGATCCATGAAAGCAAGTAATTTTTGATTGCACGAATCGAAATGAAGTCTTCCAATATCTCCTACCTTTCCGCTAATACGAAGCGTCCGAGTGCTATCGTTGTAGGCCATTCCTGTTGCTCGAGCAATGGGCCCTTGCTGCAACAATTCTTCAATAGCTCTAATCTCTTTCAGACTGTCCGGAATGACATAATATTCTTCCATTCCGAAATTCAACGTCTTGTTCGCTTCCTTTACCAATTGTGCATAGCCGAGCATGGCTCCCACTCCATATTCATTGCGCAAATACAATTCCAGCGTGTCCAATTGCTTCAATACTTTCACCGATTGAATCGCAGAATCGTTCGGCATAACAATGCCCAATTCGAACGGACGACAACCTGCGAATTCCTTTTCCATGAACGAAAATTCTTGCTTCAACACGTGTTCGTCTTTCAAGTCTTCCAACATCTTATTGTCTACCACAATAGTGGAAACGCCCCAAGCGCTTAACGCTAGAAGAACTACTCCTCCGATCCAAATCTTCTTGCGGTTTCGAAGTATCCAAATAAAACTGTTGTGCAATTTCGAAGTCCAGAAATCATCTGACATGGCGAAGTCGTTCATGCGCTTCGGCTTGCCTAAAATCAAAATGGCTGGAAGAAGCGTATATGTAAGACCGTAGGCCAAGAGCACTCCTACGGCTGTATAAATTCCAAAATCAGAAATGGGTTGAATGTTGGAAAACACCAAAGTGAAAAATCCGATTGCCGTAGTTAACGCAGTCAAAAAAGTAGCAAGACGAATGCTCTTAAATGCATAACGAATGGCTTCAATTTTCTCCTTCCCTTTTCGAAGTTCTTGCATGTATTTCGTGAGAACATGCACCGAGTCGCTCATTCCAACTACAAAGAGAATAGTAGGTAAGACGGTGAGCATAAGATCTAAATCCTTGCCCATGATCTTTAAGAATCCGAGCGTCCAGATAATGCTCAACAGTACCACCGTTGTTGGAATAATTATGCCCCATCCGCTTCTGAAAGCGATGAATAAGAAGATGGTGGTAAGGACTAAGCTGATTGAAATGAAGAGCGCCAATTCTTTAATCATGAGCTCTACATAGAGCGTCTGGCCTAGCGCGCGGCCAATGACATGCGATTTTTTAAATTGAAATTTATTGACTTCGTCTTGAATGTTCTTTGAAAGTTCGTCGCACTTTTCCTTGCTTAACATTTGCGTGTGCTTCATGTTAATGGCCACCGACTTTCCGTTCGTTCCGAAGAAAACGCCTACGTATGAAGGTGAATTCCAGATGGTCACGGAATCTTGTTTGAATGATTGAGCTGAGTTAGCAGAAAGTAAAGGTGCTTCGAACACCCCGCCAAACAAGGGATCCACTGCGTAGGTCATTAACGAAGTCGGCCCCACGCATTCTTCCACATTTGGAATGGCTTGAAGTTTTTTCGTTAACGAATCGACGTGAGAAAGAAAAGTAGAATCGAAAATGCTCCCTTCGTTTTCAAGCGCTACAATGAAGAAGTCGTTGTCTGTTTCGAATGACTTCCGGAATTCTAAATAATACTCGGTTTCAGGATCGTTCTTCGGGAAAAAGTCTTCGAAATCATAATCGAACTTCAACTGCGAAATCAAGTAAATGGAAGTCATGGTTCCCAACGCTATGAATGCGATGGAAAGCCAGGAAATTCGAACATCAGACATTTTCATACTCTTCCAACAATCTTATTTCGAAAAGGTTTTCAATTCGTAATTATTTAATAAAGGCGCTTAGTCGCGTCTTCTCCTTTCGCAACAAAGACAAGGCCTTCGCTTCTTCCCCCTTCAACAAAAACTGAATGGCTTCCGCGGTTGGTAATTCTTCTTTCGAGTGAACCGATTCTTCCCATAACTCCAAATCTGACTTCAACAAGAAATCTTCCCAAGTGGTCACAGCTCGCTCCAATCCTTCCAACGCATAATGCATCTCATACACCCCGCTCGCCTGAAAGACCTGTCTGAATCCAAGACTCATTGCTGCTTCCAAAGCACGCAGATTCTCTAACCACGATGTTCCTTCAACCCACATTGCCTGAGACAACTTAACCTCTTCCACATTCAATCCGAGCGTAATATCGTCAGACCATTCTTCAATTTTCTTCAGATGCTTTCGGCGCAGCAAACGCACCCCCATGCGCGAACGAAAAAGCTTCGCCTCTTCAAAAGCAGCGTTGTACAGGAACTCTTCCAGCTCCTCTTCAGTGGCCACATCGTACTTTAAAAGAATAGATTCTCGCATATCCGAACAAAGCTATTAAAGTTGGTGTTATTTTTGTTTTAGAAATTTCAAGATGAGAAAAACACTATTCGCCTTTTCACTACTCCTTTGCAGCGTTGCGGCTTATGCCCAATCTCATGTCATTTCTGGAACTGCTGCTTATCCGAATGGAACAGCGATTCGCATGTGGAAAACCACAGGGCGAACGCTCGATGTGGCCGATTCAACCACCATTCAAAACAACACTTTTAAGTTCAAAGGGAACTACGGCGAAGGACTATACTCGCTCGGTCTAACCCCTTCCAACATGGCCATAATAGCCATTGACAATGCCGAATTAGAGACCACTTTCGCCATTCAAGGCGCGCGCTGGGACAGCGGAATTTCATGCACGAAAGGAAATAGAAATCTTCTTTGGAATGAATACGTAAAGAAGGAAAACGAATTCACTCAAAAGAAAAAAGCGTTGAACATTCGTTGGAAAAAAGACAAAGATTCAACTGCAGAAAAAGAATTGACAGACCTTGAAGCTTCATTCAATGCCTATCAGCTTGAGTGCATTCAGCGCGACAAGCAGTCGATTAAAACTTCGTTCGTTTCGCAGTTGATCGACTGGAAGCGTGAACCTTCAAAAGACAAAGCGCACTATTGGGACAATCTAAACTTCAGCGACGCACGGGTGGTTCACACAACAGTCTTGAACGACCGCATCCAAAGTTTTATGCGTCAGTTTAGCAAAGGAACCGAAAGCGGTTTCATAGATTGCATTGGACTTCTCACCGAAAAAGCGCATGCAAACGATCGTGTGTATGAATTTGTGTTGAATGAAATGCTCACCGGATTTTATGAAAGCGGAATGGAAAACATTACGCTTTACCTCATGGATAATTTCATTAATGATGAATCTTGCGGTGATGACAATTTCTCGAACGTTATTAAACGAAACGCTGAAAGCATTGAGCGCGTAAGCGTTGGAAAGACTCCTCCGAACATCACCGGCAACGACATAAACAATGTTGCATTCGATTTGAAGAAGACTTGTGCTGCGAATCAATATACGCTTATTGTATTTTGGAGCAGCTGGTGCAGTCACTGTAAAACAGAAGCACCAAAGATTGCGAAGCTTAGTAAAGATTATGCGGGAAGGAAAATTGCCTTTGTGGGTTATTCGGTAGACAACGATGCGAACGCTTGGAAACAAGCGGTAACCGAAAGAGAATTCACCTTCACGAATTTATGTGGAATGAAAGGATGGGAATCGAAAGGAGCGAAAGACTATCGCATTACGAAGACTCCGGCGTTCTTCATTCTAGACAAAAACATGCGCATTGTATCTAAGCCTAAATCTCCAGAAGAGATTGAACTATTCTTCAAACTTTCAAAATAAATTCCGCTCTTCTTCGACAATTAATTTTTCTTGAAATCCAACAAGAAAAACTTCTTTCTGCGCCCGCGTTAGCGCTGTATAAAACCACCGATTCAATTCCAATCCGGCCATCTCGTCGGTTAGATATCCCTGATCTACAAATACACACGGCCATTGTCCACCTTGGGCTTTGTGACAGGTAATTGCATAAGCGAACTTCACATGAAGCGCATTGTAATACGGATCTTTTTGAAGGAGTTTTCGAAGTTGTCCCACAGTTGACGCATCTGGATAATCGAGCGCGCAGACTTGCCAAAGCTCTTGCATTTTCGCCTTTGACAATTGGGCTGATTCCTCCCAAATGGTAGTGCATAAAAGTATGACTTCCATCTCGGGCATTTCCGGATAGTCTGCCATTTTCACAATGGCCTTGCAGAATCTGAAAGCACCTCTTTCTTCGAATGATTTTATTCGATGAATATTCAAAATATCTCCGTTGGCAATGAAGCCCACTTCCTTCGATTCCTTTTCATCGAGCCAGAAATAGTTATTCTTCAAAACCATCATTCGGTCGCCCGAATTAATCTCTTCTTCGTTCCCCAAAATTCTAGAACGCACTTGCTGGTTGAACAGATTCGCGCGTTTGTTTGAACGTGTTATGATGACCAAATCTTCAATTCCATATTCTTGTAACGCTTCCTCTACAACTGGCTGCATATCGGTGTCTACGCGATGTATATCGTTGAAGTTCAATGTTGAAAATTGAGGCAATTCGTTCCCTTGACTCACAATTAATTCGCGCAAGGAGGTGGCATTGATTAAAATTCCAGAGCCTTCTTTTTGACGAATAACTTCAAGCAATTCAATGGCTGCAATGTTCAACGAGTAATTGTCGCGCAGCCCTTCCATATTCAATGCAGGGCTTAACGGACAACCGACTGGAGGAAGCTGCGCGGTGTCTCCGATGATGACTAACCTGCAGCGCTCACCGCTATATACATGAGAAAGCAAATCGTCGAGTAAACTACCCGCATCGAAACTATCTTCTGAAAAAACAACGGTGTCTTGTCCAATCATGGAAGCCTCATCGACGAAGTAAACGGTATCTATGTTTTCATTTTCCTTCAACTCGAACCACACGCGTCCGCTACGATCCATGCGCTTCACATAAATTTCTTTGTGAATGGTGCTGGCCTTTCGGTTGGAATAATTCCCCAAAACCTTTGCTGCTCTTCCGGTTGGCGCTAGAAGCACCGCATTCACGCGATGTTCCGCAAGCGAATCAACCATGGCTTTAACGCAGGTTGTTTTACCCGTACCCGCGTATCCTTTGATCATAAGTGCCAAGCGCGCCTTATCGGAATACATCATTCGCGCAAAGGCGTAGAAGAGTTTCTTTTGTCCTGCTGTGGGAGCAAAAGAAAAATTCTGCAGCAGTAATTGTTCGAAGGCGGTATGGCTCATGATTTTATTCTCGCTTGCAAAGAAAGACTAAGCGCGGCAATGATGTAAATTAGCAGAGAAATTAATTATGCGTATTTTTTCAAGATGAACACTGAAACCTTTCAAATTCCGACCGCTGTTGTAGAGAACAGCGCACGTCTGCATGCCTCTGTGCATCTGGAATCTTTCTTTGTTTCCATTGCTTTCGCTCAGCCAGAAGATGGCGTTGTCATATTTACGCATAACCAATCGTTTCCGATTGGAGAAAGTATTCCTTTCGCAGAAAGTGTTGTATGGATTCAAAAACACTGGCCCAGCGCGGTTTTTAAGAAGACTATACTCTCGGTTGAGCCGTTGGCCTTCAACCTAATTCCGAAAGCCATGTTCAACGAAAGCGAGATGGAGCAATACCTTCCGCAAATTACATCGAGTGAATTTTTGGCGTATCGCTTCAATGAGCAGCAAGATGTAGTGATTGTTTTCGCAACGCATTCTTCTGTTGTGAATTTGGAACGTTTCATTGCTGGCGTTGAAATTCTTGCGCTTCCAACCCTACTCCTTCCAGGACAGCGCGCACATGCGAGTTTGGTGCAATCGAAAGCAACTCTTTGGGTTGGAAAGGAAAAACATTATTTGTGTCTTGAAAAAAACAACGCCTTGGTGTTGTTGAATGAATACGCCGGAAATACGGCAGAAGATATTTTGTATTTCTTAGCGAACGGATGTATTCAATATGGAATTGATTTAGCGGCATTGCCGGTGTTCGTGCAGGGAACCCATTTCGATTCGAACTATGTTGAAGTTTTTGAATCTTACGTCCGTCAGGTTCAGTTCTCTGAAAACATGCAAGCGAATTCGTTGAACGACCTCTGGAAATTGCACATGCTATGCGCATAATTGGAGGCGAATGGAAAGGTCGCATCATTAAGGTGGACAAATCATTCACTGGAAGACCCACGACCGATTTCGCGAAAGAAGCGTTGTTCAATGTGTTGCAGCATTTGGTGGAATGGGATGAAGTTACCTTGATGTGGGATCTCTTTGCAGGAACCGGGGCCATTAGTCTGGAAGCCGCTTCACGCGGGGTTCAGCGGGTAATTGCGGTGGAAAGCAGCCCGAAGCATTCAAGGCATTTACAGCAAGTGAAGCGCGATTTTCAAGCAGATGGAATGGATATATTCACAGCAGATGTGCGAACTTTTTTAGGAAGACAAACAGACTTACCTCAAGTTGTATTTGCTGATCCGCCTTATGATTTACCCTGGTTGAAGGAATTGCCCGCATTAATTTTCGAAAAGAAAATGGAACAGTTTCAACTCTTGATAATTGAACACGGGAAAGACATGAAATTCGAAGACAGTCCGTATTTTTGGCAAGCACGCAGTTACGGACATGTGCATTTTTCATTTTTCAAAATCGAAAGCAAATGAAACGCATAGCAGTATTTCCAGGATCGTTTGATCCGATTACAACCGGACATGAAGACATCGTGCTTCGTGGAGCAGGGCTATTCGACGAAGTGGTTGTGGCCATTGGTGTGAATACCACAAAAAATTATTTATTTTCCTTGGAGCAACGAATGGCATTTGTTGAACAAACATTTGCTGGACATTCGAATATTCGTGTCACGCAGTATGAAGGACTTACCGTAGAATTCTGTAAATCGATTGGTGCAAAGTATATTCTTCGTGGATTGCGCAACAGCACCGATTTTGAATACGAGAGCACCATTGCGAACATGAACAAAAGCATTTCAGATGGCATTGAAACAATCTTGCTAGTAACAGCTCCCGAGTTATCGCATGTTCAAAGTACAGTCCTTCGCGAGATCTATAAAAATAACGGCGACATTTCTTCGTTCCTTCCAAAAGGAATTCAGTTATGAGAACCATTTGCATTCTAGCGGCAATTATTTCAACCTTATTCACATCTCTTTTTGCCCAAGACGTTGTGATTAATGGATATGCTTCATTGGCAAAAAACAGTAAGGTATATGCTTTTGAAGTGATTGATGAAATAACCAATCAGCGCAGTCTTCTGACTCAAACTATAGGCAACGACGAGGGGAATTTTAGTTTAAAAATCCCTGTTAAAAAAACAAAATCAATTATCATTTGCACGGGAAACGGAAGAACTCGAATGTGGGTTGATCCGGCGCAAAAGTACACTCTCACCTTTCTTCAACCAGACACTACTATTACCCAGAACGGATTTGTTCAATTTTGGGAGTCACGAATTGAATGTGAATCAAATGTTGCAACCAATGCTTTAATTGGAGTGATAAACATTCAGATTGCAAATTTCATTTCAAACAACGCCTACGATTATTTGCTTCTTAAGAGCAATACCAACAAAGCGTTTGTTCAACGAATTCGAAACAAAAACCCTCAATCAGATTTAGCAAAATTCGGAGAATCTAAGGATTCAAGTATTAAAGCTCGGTCGAATTTTTATGAATCTCTAAGCAACTTCGAAACCACAATCAAGAGCGACTTAAAGTTGGTATTGGAACAAAATTCGTTTATTGAGAACTATCTCTTTTGCAAACTAAGTCAATTAAAACTGCTTACTTCAGTTACTGATTCTTACGAAGATATGTCAACCAGGATAGATTTATCAAACCCTGCATTTTGCGAATGGGTGGAAATATTTGCAAGTAACTATCTGCAACCAAATTTGAACAGAACTGAAAAGCAAACGTTCGATAGTCTATTGCAAGTGAGCATGCATCCGGAAGAAATTATTAATTTTTTAAATCAAGAAAACAAGTATAATCTGCAGCTCGACGAATTGGTATTTTTAGCCGCACTTCGGGAAAAATATTACGCTAATGAATGGTCGTCAGCATTAATATCAAGGTTGAATCAGAATGTAATTCGCGATTCCAAATTCGAATCCTCTAAAATACTGGGCAAAAATCTCGCGCAAGAACTTTCCGAAAAATCTCAAACGGAAATCAGTGACTTTACTCTTATTGACGACCAAGGGGAAAAGTGGGTTTTTGGTGAGCAATGCAATAGAAATATGTATCTCTACTTCTTTCGGTCTAGCAAATCTTCTCAGCGCGACCTTGCGCTGTTGAATCAGCTTTCCTCTAAATACAAAAACGACTTTCATATTATTGCTATCGGCATGCAGAATAGTTATGAAGAATACGAAAAAGCTATAAAAGCTTTGAAACTACCTAACATCATAACTTTGTATGGGGGGAATGACTACCGATTAATTGAAGGACTTGGCATTCAATCCGTACCTTATGCAATTCAGACAAATAGCAAGAAGAAAATTTCTTTCAATTATACGCCACTACCTTCCGAAGGTATTCAAGTTAAATGGGATGAGATACTTCGTAAAAGTAAAAAATAAAAGCTGCACGACTTATTGTACAAATTACATTATTATATTGCAGTCTAAACCTTAAACCAAAACAACATGCAAAAAGCACCTAAAGGCGCCTTGGCAACCTTAATTTCGATTTTCTTTTTCTGGGGATTCGTTGCAGCAAGTAACGACATCTTAATTCCAGTATTCAAGAAGGCATTAGACCTTACTCAAATGCAGTCGCAATTGATCTCTTTCGCTTTCTACGTTGCCTATACCGTGGGTTCGCTAATGTATTTCGCTATTTCAGCAATTATGAAACGAGATATTTTGAATTCGCTTGGATACAGAAATGGCTTGGCACTTGGACTTTTAATTTCCGCATGCGGAACTTTGTTGTTTATTCCTGCTTCGAACACGGCTTCTTTCGAGTTGCTTATTTCAGGACTCTTCATTGTTGGTTTAGGATTTTCGCTTCAACAAATTGCAGCGAATCCGTTGGCTATTCAAATGGGTGATCCTGCAACGGGTAATCAACGTTTGAGCTTGGCTGGAGGAATCAACAACGTTGGAACAACCATAGGTCCGGTTATTGTTTCGTTTGCAATCTTTGGCGGAATTGGATCTGGACCAACAACCTTAGACTTGAAAGCGGTTCAAATTCCATATTTGATTTTAGGTGCTGCCTTTGTGCTTGCAGCTGTTATGTTCAAGTTCTCTTCGGTTCCAGATAAAATTGAAACCGTGAAGTCTGAAGATGACAACGCAAGCTTGCTTTCAATCTTGAAGTACCCACAACTTTCATTGGGTATGCTTGCCATCTTCTTGTATGTAGGTGTTGAAGTGTCTACTGCAAGTAATCTCCCTGAATTCATGAAGCAAAAATTAGGGACCAATGAAGATGCTATCGCTCCCTTTGTTTCTTTGTTCTGGGCGAGTTTAATGATTGGACGATGGACCAGTGCCGCAGGATCATTCAACATTTCACAATCATTGAAAAGCAAATTGAATATCATACTTCCGTTCGCTGCTTTCGGAATCTTCATGACGGTGAATGCCATTGCGGGGCACCCTGTAGAGAACTTCTATCCGTATTTGGGTTTAGTGTTGGTACTCATTGTAGCAGATAAAATAAGTGAAGGGAATCCGATTAAGCAGTTGCTCATGTATTCACTTTTGGGTATTGCTGCCTTGTTGGTTGGAATTTTCACATCTGGAATGATTAGCGTATTTGCCTTCATGTCGGTTGGATTGTTCTGCAGCACATTGTGGCCATGTATTTTCACATTGGGAATTTCAGGATTGGGCAGCAGAACGAATACCGGTTCAAGTCTTTTAATTATGATGATTATGGGCGGTGGATTTATTTCTGTAACGCAAGGAGCTTTAGCCGATGATAAATATTTAGGAATTCAATATTCTTACTTCGTAGGTGTTGCATGTTTTGCTTACTTGGCCTTCTACGCATATCGCGTGAAAGGGATTTTGAAAAAGCAAAACATTCAAATTGGTGAAATGGCTGGAGGTCATTGATGGAAAAAGATTTGAATGTATTGCAAGCGGAAGTAGACGCATGGATTAATACGGTTGGTGTTCGCTATTTCAGCGAGCTCACCAACATGGCCATGCTAACTGAAGAAGTCGGCGAAGTCGCTCGCATCATTGCCCGCCGCTACGGCGAGCAAAGTGAAAAAGAAAGCGACAAAGCCAAAGACCTCGGCGATGAAATGGCCGACGTTCTTTTCGTTCTGATTTGCCTGGCAAATCAGACAGGAATCAATTTACAAGAAGCCTTCGAAAAAAACATGGCCAAGAAAACCGAGCGCGATGCCACGCGACATTTGAATAACGACAAATTGAAATAGTTTCAACTTCGTTGAAATAAATAAGGGCCTCCATCGGAGGCCCTTATTCTTGCAGGTTACCCTGCCCGCTCGAAAGCGGGAAGAGTATGGTTACGCGTCAATCTTCGCGTATTTCGCATTAGCTTCAATAAAGGCTCTGCGAGGTGGAACCTCGTCGCCCATAAGCATAGAAAATATCTGGTCACACGCCGCAGCGTTGTCAATGGTAACTTGACGCAAGGTTCTAGTTGTTGGATCCATAGTCGTTGTCCACAACTGCTCGGCATTCATCTCTCCAAGACCCTTGTATCGTTGAACGTTTACACTTGTTTCAGATCCCGCCCCACGCATTTCTTTCACCAACGCATCGCGTTGCTCTTCTGTCCATGCGTATTCGCCTTTGTTTCCTTTCTTCACTTGATACAACGGTGGAGTGGCAATGTAGATCATTCCCTGATCTATCAACTCTTTCATGTGACGGAAGAAGAAGGTTAAAATAAGCGTCTCAATGTGAGATCCGTCTACGTCGGCATCACACATAATCACAATTTTGTGATAACGAAGCTTCGATACATTCAAAGCCTTGCTGTCGTCATCTGTTCCTATGTAAACCCCTAAAGCGGTATACATATTTTTTATCTCTTCGTTCTCAAGAATACGATGTTGCATCGCCTTCTCCACGTTCAAGATTTTTCCACGAAGTGGCAAAATAGCCTGGAACACACGGTCGCGTCCTTGCTTAGCGGTTCCACCCGCCGAATCTCCCTCGACAAGAAACAACTCTGATTTCGTAGGATCCTTTTCAGAACAGTCAGATAACTTACCTGGCAATCCACCCCCAAAGCCTACTCCTTTTCTTTGTATGGTCTCACGCGCTTTTTTCGCGGCAATACGTGCCTGCGCTGCAAGAATTACTTTCTGAACAATTTGTTTTGCCTCAGCAGGATGTTCTTCCAAATAGGACTGAAGCATTTCACTTACCACTTGAGATACGGGAGCAACGGCTTCCTTGTTTCCCAATTTGGTTTTGGTCTGACCTTCGAATTGCGGTTCTTGAACTTTAACAGAAACAACAGCTGTCAATCCCTCGCGGAAGTCATCACCTACAATCTCCACCTTCGCCTTTTCCAACAAGCCACTCTTGTCTGCATAGTCTTTCAGCGTAGAGGTTAATCCCCGCTTAAATCCTTGCAAGTGAGTTCCACCTTCGTGGGTATTGATGTTGTTTACATAAGAGAACACATTCTCGTTGTATGAGTCGTTGTAGGTCATGGCCACTTCCACTGGAATAGCACCGTCGGTGCGCTCCATGTGAATGATGGTTCCAATGATGGTTGGACGACTTTCATCTAAATACTTCACCATTTCAATTAATCCAGCTTCGCTGTAAAACTCTTCGGTTTTAAATGAACCGTCTTCGTTTACTACACGCTCATCTGTTAAGTGAAGACGAATGCCTTTGTTCAAAAACGAAAGTTCACGAAGGCGATTCGCTAACGTGTCGAAATTGTATTCCGCTGTATCGAAAATAGTATTATCTGGAAGGAAGGTCACAGTGGTTCCGCGAAGATCTGTGGTGCCGATTTCCTTCACCGGATACAACGCCTTTCCGCAACTGTATTCTTGCACATACATTTTACCTTCACGAAAAACTTCTGCCTTCAGAGCAATGGAAAGTGCATTCACGCAACTCACACCAACACCGTGAAGACCACCTGATACTTTGTACGATCCTTTATCGAATTTTCCACCCGCACCAATTTTGGTCATTACCACTTGAAGTGCGCTAACGCCTTCCTTCTTGTGCATGTCAACAGGAATACCACGTCCGTTATCTTTAACCGTAACGCTGTTGTCTGGATTAATGAATACGTTAATGGTATCGCAATGTCCAGCTAACGCTTCATCGATACTGTTATCGACAACCTCGTAAACCAAGTGGTGAAGTCCTCGAGTTCCAATATCTCCGATGTACATAGCGGGACGCATACGCACGTGCTCCATTCCTTCTAACGACTGAATATTGTCAGCGGTATAACCGGGGGTTAGGGTATTTTCTATTTCTTCACTCATTCTCTCGTAGGACTATTAATTATCTAACTTTTTTATTTCAAATTGAAGAACAGGACGAACCCATTTTTTCAAGGTGACCAAAGTTACGCAAGGCCCATTGCTGTAGCAAAAAACGGGGGCCGAAGCCCCCGTGGTTTTATGAACATTTCGTTAACAAATTGCTACTTTAAAACGAATAAGATGCTCCCAAGGCAGCAAAGAAGCGTTGGGTTGGAATTCCGCTGTAAATAGCGTATCGCTGCGCCAAAATATTATTGAACTGTAAATAAGCCGAAAGACGCTCATTGTAAGTATAGGTTGTACGTAAATTCACATCTACAAACGACCTCATTTTATACACAGAAGACCCGTCTAATTGCAATACTGCATCTCTTCCTGTCACAGGCAAAACCGACTTCGCCCAACGCTCTCCGAAATAGATTCCTTGGAAATTGAATTTGAATTTTGAATTCAAATTGTAAGATGCCTCAGCCGAGAACTGAAGATTCGGCAACTGCCATGCGTATTGCTGATTGGTTTCGAAGTAAGAATAAGAACCGCCAACTTTGGCGCTCCATTTTTTTCCTCCCAAGACTTCAATCTCTCCTTTTACTTTTGCAACACGCAAGTCATCATAGAGAACACCTTGCATATTTCCTCTCGAGAATAAGCTATCATTGAAGAAGAAAGCGAAATTCTCGATTTTATTCAACTCACCTCCCACGCTGTAGTTTATGCGGCGCGAAATAGATCCGTTCACACCGCCGTAGAACTGCAACTTATTGTTCTGATTCAATAATTGGGGTTGTACAACCACGAATGGATTCTGTGAATACAAACCGTAGTAAGTGGTTGGTGCCAAAGACCCCTTAATTCCAGCGTAAGGCACAAACATTCCATCGAGGATGCTGTAACTTACTTCCGCTTGCGGATAAAAATGCCCACGCTGCTCGCCGCGCGACTGCATGTAGAGTCCCATTCCAATTTTCACTCGAAGATCTTTATAAACCGTGTATGCTGTTGGAATGAAGCGCACGATCGCATTGTCGAACGAACGTGTTGCGCGAAGTGAATCACCTTCCCCCCAAATATTTGCATTGTCTGCTGACCAATCGAGACCGGTAGAATTGAATTTATTGTAAGTAATTCCAAACTCACCACTAAACACTTCAGTCTTCACGAGCTTGCTTGCGCCACCACTTACATCCACAAAATGTTCATTGGAATTAAAAGCGTCAGCTGCTAGGCGGTATCCTGCTTTACCCCACCAATTCAAGTCGTTACTATCTCTGTCGAAGGTTCGAATACCCAAACCTCCTGTGTACACATTCATGGTTTGTTTCAGCTTGGAAAAATCAGGAAAATAATTCAACTGTGAAGAATCTACACCATACCAGTTGGTGACATTTCTGTTCCAATTGACTTTAGCATCAATGACTGTCTTTTTGAAAAAACGCTTGCCCCATAACGTTGCATTATTCTCACTGAATGTGGTGGGTAGAACGGCGCCTGACAATACTTCAAAATTGGAATTAGCACTTTGATGACCGTAGCGAATTCCCCAGTCTCCTTTCTTTGATCTTCCATCGGTGTAATAAGCGTCAACCTTCGGAGTAACATAACTTCCAAAAGAAACATCTACCCAACCGTTTTGCAATTTTTTCAATTTCCCTACACTGGGAAAACTTGAAGAAAGAATTGTTGCCGGTTGCGTAAAAGAAATTAAACGAGTAGGCAGCATGTTGTACTTCATAAGCGCAGCATTCGTCTCTGTTTCAATAACGAATGGTTGATTGGAAATCTTATTTGCATCGCGCAAGAAAATATTCAAATCTCCTTCGAAAATTGCGCTTTGAATAAGCACACTGTCTACTTGCGCATTGGCTTGCCCATTGGCTTGTAAACAGGCAAAAGCCCACGCCATTAACACTCCTAATTTTTTCAATTTATTCTTCATGGAACTCATCGTTTTGAATATTCTCATCTGTGTTATCAATAGGTATTTCCACAGCTCTTGCCTTCGGATTTTCCAATTCTTCTAAATCAAGTTTTTTCTGTTCGGCGCGCGCTAATATTTCCGGATTTTTCGATTTGGAAAGTACCGCGTCGATGGTTTTTCTTGCTTGATAATAATCTGGTTTAGCCACATAAACATCGGATAGAAGAAGCAAAGCTTCAAAGGTCCATTTTTCAAACGAAGAATACTTTTCTATTATTTTAAAAATTGCTTTCTCAGCTTTTGCCAATTCATTTGATTTGAATTCTACAAATGCATTTTGAAAGGCCGCTTCTGCAGCGCCTTCTCCACCACGTTTAGACACTTCAGCGTAATCTTCCAAAGCACTCGCGAACTCTTCTTCTTTCATCTTCATGCGACCTCTCCATAAATAAGCCTTCGCGCGATTGTCTGCATTGGCTGTGGCGTCAGCAATAACCTTATCTGCATATTCGCGCGCCAAGCCCATTTCTTCAATGCTATAATAAGCTACGAGTAAAGCCATTTGCGCATCCTCCACTTTCTTCTTAGAAACTGCGGCACTTTCTATCTTCAACAAATGACCAATAGCGTTCGCATACTCGCCTTGTTGAATACGAATGTCCGCGGCGTTATTTAAGGCCTCTTCTGTGAAGTCTGAAAATGGTAATTGAATTACCTTTTCGTAATAATCGACTGCCGATTCTTTGTTTCCTTCATTCTTGAAACAATCGGCTAGTAAGAAGTTTGCTTCTGCTGCATGAACCGCCTGCGGATACTGAGTTAAATAGGACTCTAGCTTCCCCTTAGCTTTTGCACATTCACCCGCGTATGCCGGAGCTGAAGCTTTGGTAAATACACCATCTTCAATTTCCAAAGCACTTACATCGGCCACTGCTAAATGCGTAATCTGATTTTGGAATTCAACATCATCAATCAACACCGGTTTAACAATTTCCAATGCATCGAGAATTATTTTATCGTTACCGTAGTTCGTATAGAGCGTATTCCAGGTTGACTTAACCTTCGCATCGTTTTCGTCGTTGCGATAAATCAAACAAAGATTCACTAAAATTCTTCGTGTATAGTTCGAAGTTGGCTCGTCGGCCATGAGTTGAAGAAATACCGTTTTTGCTTCTGAATTGTTCCCTGCAGTGAGGTAGGTTGTTCCCAATTCAAACGCCGCGTCAACCTTGAACTTCGAATTACTTTCAGAATCTACTAAAGACTTCAACAAATTTATTTTCCCTGAGTTGTTTCCTTCATACCCTTCGCAAAGTGCCTTTTGAAAAAGAATATAATCTTTTTGTGAAGGTGCACCTTTCGAATAACTCTCAATGGCTTGCTTGTAGCTTTTCGAAACGAAGAAGCAATCCCCAATTCGCAAGTATGCATCGCCCTTCTTCACATCATCGGCTTCCTTCGAATCGACAAATTTTCTAAATGCAGTGTTGGCATTGGCGTAATATGGCTTTGAAGCTTCGTAGTCTTTTTGCGCAACACCTAACTTGAAAAACGTATATCCCAAACTGTAGTTCGCTAGCGCGTAATACTCAGAGTTAAAGGCAGCTGGCTCAGCAATACATGCTTGGTAGTACTCTTTCGCCTTCGGATATTTATTCTGACGGTAGTTGATCTCCCCCATCCAGTACTTCGCTTGAGCCATGAGGTAAGTGTTTACCGGATACTCCAAAGATTTCGTAAAGAACTCTTCAGACTTCGCAAAACTTTCTGCCTGATACAATTCAACTCCGCGGTTAAAGGCAACAATCTGATAAGAAGTTTTCGCACGAATGTCTTTCACTTTCATTTTATCCAATGAAGTCAAGGCGCGTTCATAGTTTCTTGTCTTCAAATAAACATTCAACAAGAACTCATAAGCTTCGTCGTGACGTGCAGAGTTCGGGTACTTTTCCAAATACCCTTCAAACGCTGAAATGGCTTCGTGGAAAGGGTTGTATGAAAGTTCGAAAGCCAATTTTGCATAGTTGAATAACGCGTCTTCTTGCACATCGAGGTTATGCGTTTGCTTGGAAGCGGCTTCGAAAGCGGTGCGCGCATATTCTTTTTGCTCCAATTTCAAATAGCAATCGCCAATGTTATAATTGGCCAATTGCGAAGTTGGTGAGTCTTCTTTCGTGCAATGCGAATAAGCATCTACAGCGCGTTCGAAGTTGCTGTTTCTATAGTAGCAAAAACCCAATTGGTAATAATCCTGTACCAACGGTTTTGCTGTTGGCGACATGTGATATTTTTCTAAATACGGAAGAGCTTCTTGGTATTTTTCTAATGTAAAATAGGCGTCGCCGATGAGGTGCGCGATTTCTTCATTCGCATTCGGATAATTGTTTTTTATATTTTCTTCAGCGTTAATTAATGGCGGTGCATAGGCCAATAATTCGTCAAAACGCTTCTGTAAATAATAAATCTGCGAGATAAAATAAGGAACCACAGACTTGAAATCTTTATCTTCTTTCAACTTCGAAAAAGATTCTAACGCTACTTGATAATCTTTGTTGGAATATGCGAGATAAGCGTAATAATAAGTAGCGGCTGCAGCGAATTCAGATTCGCCATCTTTCACTTTTGCAAAATCAACACGAGCATCAGAAAATTTCTTTTGATCGAATTTCACGAATCCGCGTTTGTAGTAGAAAGCAGGACGCTCTTCCACAAGTAATTGTTTTTCTTCAACCTTATCGAACCACTCGAGTGATAGCTTATAGGATTTACTCTTGTACTTGAAGTTCGCCAATTCCAAATAAACACTCTGACACCAGTGTGAATCTGGATGGTTTCTCACAAAAGTGGTGAGCAAGTATTCCGCATCTGGATGAAAGAGATTCATGGCGCAAAGACCTTGGTAGTAGGCTGCATCGGCTCTATAACCGTCGTTTCCAGAAGTTATTGAAAGATATCGCTCGAAAGCTTCTTTCGCTGGAACGAATTTTTCATTTTCGAAAAGATTTAGCGCTTCGCGATAGATTCGCTCAGGCACAACCTTTTCATAAGACTTCTGAGCATACACGGAAGTGGCGCTCAAAACAAACAATACAAAACCCAGTGCAATTTTTCTCATAGTCACAATTTGTCAATGTGAAATTACCAAGACCACTTTCGTGAGGATGGGCTATTTATGAAACTTGCGAACGAGCAATTGTTTATGGATATTGTTCAGGGATTCCACTCCCCCGCCCCTTGGCGAAC
>CANIBZ010000035.1 GCA_947466425.1 Flavobacteriales bacterium | reverse complement strand
TTTTATATGAGTCAAGCGGGTGCATCTGTTGTAGGAATCATTGATAGAAACGGTGGATTGATTAACGAGAACGGATATTCATTTGAAGAAATCCGCACGTTGTTTTTGAATCGTGTGAACAACACGTTGGTTGCTGAAGGAATGCTTTCATTCGAAGAAATTAATGCGAAGGTTTGGGATCTTCAAGCCGATGTATTTCTTCCCTGCGCGGCTTCACGCTTGGTGAGCCAAGAACAAGCAGAGCGTATGCACAAAGCAGGAGTTTCGGTTATTGCATGCGGTGCGAATGTTCCGTTTGCCGATCAGCAAATCTTTTACGGACCTATTTCAGAATGGTGCGATGCGCATTTCAGTGTTGTTCCAGATTTCATTGCAAACTGCGGAATGGCAAGAGTATTCGCTTATTTAATGAGCGATTCTGAAGTTGATTTATCTGATGAAGGAATTTTCTCTGATACTTCTAAAATTATTGGTGACGCTTTGAAAAATGTTCATGTGCAAGGAAGTGAAGAACAATTCGTTTCGAAGCACGCGTTTGAAATTGCACTAAAAAAATTAGTTTAAGATGATATATTTGAATGCCGCACCGCAAGGAGCAAACTATGAGAAATCATTGGATTTAATTGGCCTAATCTTCAAAGGAGGATGGGTAATGATTCCACTTTTGCTTCTCTCTATTTTAACGATTGTGATTGTGATTGAACGCTATCTTTTTTTAGGAAAGCAAGGTGTTGGAAAGAAGAATAATTTCGAAAATTTTTTAGCGGCGTTGAAGGTTGGAAACAACACAGAAGCTGCGCGTTTGTGTGAAGAAGACAACGCAGCGTGGTCGCGTATTTTTCAATATGCAGCGCTAACAGAAATCTCTGGTGACGAGCAAGAGAAGTTAATGGATCAAGCGGCTAATGTGGAAGTGGCTTATTTGGAAAGAAGATTGAACGTGTTGTCAATTGTTGCGGGAGTAGCGCCGCTGTTGGGTTTCATCGGAACCATTGCGGGAGTTATTACAATCTTCTTCGATATTTCAACCACAGCAGACATTAGTATCGGAGTTATTTCGGAAGGTCTTTATCAGAAGATGGTTTCTTCAGCAGGCGGATTGGTAGTTGGAATTATTGCCTTCGTTTTTTATCAGTTGCTACAAAATTCAGTAGACAAGTTTGTTGCGCAAATGGAGGAATATTCTCTTCAACTTAAAACATTATTCCTTCAAGGAAAATGAATATAAAAAGAAGAAAGAAAAGAGGTGCTGTTGTAAACACGCATGCGCTGAACGACATCATGTTCTTCTTGCTTTTGTTTTTTCTTATTCTTTCTACGTTAGCGAATCCGAATGTGATTAAAGTGCTTTTGCCAGAAGCAGGCGAGACACAGCAACGTGAACCGAAGAAGTCTTTGCAATTGGCTGTAGATGAATATCACGATTACTATCTCGATGGAGAAAAAATGAGTGTTGAGCAATTGGGACAGCGATTGGAATATATTGGAAAAACTTTTCCAGAGAGTACGTGTTCCATTTCAATGGATCGAAATTTACCTGTTCAAGATTTGGTGGAAGTGATGCAGTTGGGCGCCAAGAGCGACATTCGCATGTATTTGAAAACTTCCAAAGTTGAAGGCGAATGATTACCGCAATACTATTAATTTTCGTTCTTGCTTATGTGCTTATTGCCGCGGAGCATGCGGTGAAAATTGATAAAGCAGCGACAGCATTAATTGCTGGCGTTTTGTGCTGGACGCTTTTAGTTCTTGCTCCAATCGGAATTTCACATGAAGTGTTGGAAGTAAGATTGGGTCATCACATTGAAGAGATTTCTGGAATCTTGCTGTTCTTAATGGGCGCAATGACCATTGTTGAAATTATAGATGCGCACAACGGATTCGCGATTATCACCGATCGCATTTCAACAACGAATCAAGTGAAATTGCTGTGGATTATTTCTTTGATTTCATTCTTCTTGTCTGCAGCTTTAGACAATTTAACTACAGCGATAGTGATGGTTAGTTTAGCACGAAAACTCATTAGCAATCAAAAGTCGCGTTGGTTTTTTGCTGGAGTCATTGTTATTGCGGCTAACGCAGGTGGTGCCTGGAGTCCAATTGGAGATGTGACGACAACGATGCTTTGGATAGGTGGACAATTAACCTCTTCATCTTTGATGCTTGATTTATTTTTACCAAGTTTAATAAGTCTGTTAGTACCTGTTATTGTATTGTCATTTGTGTTGAAGGGAAATTTAGAACGTCCTGAATCGCACGAAACTGCAATCACCGATTTGACTCGGTCAAAGCAAATGATTGTTTTTGTTTTGGGCTTAGGAGGGTTGTTGTTTGTTCCGGTTTTCAAAACCTTAACGCATTTACCTCCATTCATGGGAATGATGATTTCAGTGGGCGTGCTTTGGCTTGTTACAGATCTCATGAACGGAAGAAAAATGGATTCCGATAAAGCGAAGTATTCAGCATTGAGTGCATTGAGAAAAATTGATATGCCTTCTGTTCTTTTCTTCTTGGGAATTTTACTTTCAGTGAGTGCGTTGCAAGAGGGTGGGCACCTCACACAGCTTTCTTTTTGGTTGAAGGAACAACTCAACAATACATACGCGATAAACATTGCCATTGGTTTGTTATCGGCGATTGTAGACAACGTTCCCTTGGTTGCTGCAAGCATTGGAATGTATCCGATTGAAGCAGCAGGCACAACAGATCTTTGGGCCTCACACTTCGTTCAAGACGGAACGTTTTGGCATTTCTTGGCCTACACTGCAGGCACCGGCGGCAGTATGCTAATCATAGGATCTGCCGCAGGTGTTGCTGCAATGGGGCTAGAGAAGATGTCGTTTACCTGGTATTTGAAAAACATCTCACTCTGGGCCATTTTAGGTTTCTTTAGCGGTGCAGGAGTTTATATTCTCATGCACCTGTAATTAGTTTTCGATCACGAATTTTTCAGTCTGAATGCTTCCGTTGTCTAATGAATATTGCAGGAAGTAACATCCATTTGTCAATTCGAAACTGAACGGAATTTCAGAACATTCGCGTGCATTTCCTTCATGAATTAATTGTCCAACAGCACTGAGAAGTTTCCATTTCGCTAAATTATTTTTCTTGGTGAATTGAAGTTTGAATTCGCCTGCATTAATGGAAGGAACTATTTTTCCTGAAGATGGATTCAAATTTTTGTTGTCAGAAAAACAGGAATAGAAAAGCACTTCTTGTGGACCGAGGATTTCAATTCCAAATGGAAAATTTGAATTACTTAAACTCGTGAAGATTGAATCGTTAATGTTGGAAGTCGCAGTTGTTGTGTTGTTCAATTCCCCTGCTGTTAGGGCTTTCCAGTAAAGAAGCTCTTCCAACTCTTCTCCTTCAATATTACAGGTGTTCAATTGATTGAGAATGTCGAAACACATATTCGAATTTCCCAATGAACGGAAGAGTTGTGCCTTCGAGAGTTCAATCCAGAATTGCGAATGAAAGGAAGAGTCGGACACCAAGCTGTCGGTGCATGCGTTCAATGCATTGACATAGCGTTGCACCGCAGTCTCAAAAGACTCTAAATTATTTTCTGGAATTATTTCTCCGCGAAGAACAAGTTCTTCAATCATCTTTTTCATCATACCTATTCCCCAGTTCGACAATGAACGAATCTCGCTATTGCCTCGATCCAATGGCGTTGTTAGAATTTCATGAAAGAGTTTGATCGAACGTTTTCCTTCGAACAAACTGTCTGTTGCGTAGGCCAATGTGGCGGCTAAGGACAGAGCAGAATCAAGCGGTAACTGTCCGTATTCAGTGGTTGAAATAACCGGCAAATCTGATAGTGTTTTTTGTTGAATGCTTCCTTGCGCTAAAGATTTTGTTGGGCTGAGAATTCCTATAACAGATGGACATGTTGTGGAAACAGAAACGGAAGGACTTAACGTAATAAGACTCTGCGTTCCGTTCGAGCAGGTGCTCGAAGAATAGAGTGCAATTCCAGAACTTCCAGATGCAATAGGAAGCCATTGATTACTTGCGCTCGCTAACGCTACAGGAGCGCATCCGATGGAAGATATGGTTGCAATGTTCCCGCACAAATTGCAATCGCTTGCTCCGCTGAGTGAATTGAATCCTTTGTTCAATAGGGGTGTTGAGCTGTGGTAGAAGTGAATGTGCTCATCGTTCAATTCAAAAACATTGTATCCACCCGCGCTGCTCGAAGACATGTTTAATACACATCCTTTTCCAATTTCCAAGGCTGTTCCATTTTGTGAAAATTCAGAACAACGAATGGTGAATACGCCCCCTTTCTTTTGCGCGGCGATTGCGTTGTTGTTGAAGGTGCAAGAGGTCAATCCGATTTCAATTAGACTGTAATCTGAAAGTGCAACAGCGTTGTTTTCGAAAACTGAATTTTTGATTTTACTCAACGATTTCAAATGTTCAGAGAACAGATTAGAAGCATTGAATATACACTCTTCGAAATTGAAGTTTCCATAACGAACGCTGATAGCGCTGCTGTTTACGAAATCTGAATTCACAGCAGACAGTTTCCCGTAGTTGCTTTTTATTCTGCAATTGTTGGAAGAAGAGTTTAAGAAGGAAACACTGTTGTAGTCGACTTGACACAATGCATTTTCAGCGCCGATGATTTCTGTGTTATTGAAGAGCAGACGTTGGTAGGAAAGCAGCGTTGCGTTTTCTTCAAGTTCAATCTTTCCGTTTTCAAAACGAATGTAATTGGCGGTTCCGGATTCGTTGAACATAGCGCCTTCGTGAATACGAAAGAATGTACTGTTCTGGTTCAACCCTTCAACCAAAAGACGACTTCCGGTATTGAAAGTCATATCGGTTTCATTCCACATAGAATACACATCTATGGATCCTTCATTCGCTTGAATGGATAATGCAGCTTGCGCAAGCAGTTGCAGCTGTCCACCTCTGAATTCAAGCGATGCGTTCGTGTTGTTTAAAATGAATTCGCCAGATGCGTAAAGCATTTTGCTTCCCGGAAGGAGAACAATTTTTCCCTCTAATTGAAGTGTTCCCCCGAGCATGTTCAAAGTTGAATTGCTTTCTAGAATGAGTTTTCCATTAGGATGAATGAATAACGTTCCGTTGTCTTGAAGATTAATGGTTGTTGTTTCTTGAACATGCAGTGTAGCGTTCACATTGCCATTTGCATCTCCAATTTGAAGACTTCCTCCTTCGCGAATGTCAATGCTTCCTTGTCCGCAGTCGATACCTGTTTCAATGTCTACCTCGTCTCCTGGAAATACAAGGCTATTCAAAGAAGAATGACTTTCGCCGATTGCACCAATACTCACTAGAGCATTGTTTTCAATGATGGTTGAAGGAAGAACTTGTAAGCCTGTTTTTCCAAAGTTGAAGATCGAACCGTTTTCCACACTCATTCTGAAAACCGAATGTCCATTCGGTAGTTCATCGGCGAAAACTTCTTCAGCAATGAATGCCAGATTTCCATGGTTGATTCCAGAGTGTGGTTGATTATTTCCTGAAGGAGCATACCAATTGTCAAAAGGAATTTCCTCACCATTTATAGCTGTGAAAGGCTCATTAACATTCGAATGCAGCGCGCTTGTTGTTGGAACAAAGTTGTGATAAAGCTGGAAGAAATCGGAACTGATATTCCCACATGCGTTGTTAAATGAACTGTTTTCATTGATTGCATCTACAAATTCTTTTATTGAAGTGGAATAGCCACCGCAGGAATAGTCGAATGGAAGAGCAGAAGCTGAAACTTTTGGTTTCGCTGAATACTCGGATATAGACATACTGAGAAAATCGAAATCAACTTCTGTAAGTTTTAAATCGGCAAGAATGTGATAATCATCTGTGCTTTCCGAGTCGTTTGTAGAACCGGGAAGCGGAAATAGTTTCAATCGAAATTCGTCTCCAGAAAGAATGTTCGTAGCATTGCATGACTCTAAGAGCAAAGGCGTTCCTGGGTTTGAGTTCAGCCCAATTCCGTTTTTGTTTCCATTGGCAATAGCAATGTTTCTGCAATGGTTTGGAAGACCAAGGGTATTGAGTTCCGCTTGAAATTGTAGGAATTCAGTTGGGAGAAGGGGATTGGATATTCCCCATTGGTAGAATAGCAGTTGCTTTGCTGCAGGGCGTTTGAGTTTATCATAAACAAAGCTGTGAGCCTCGGAACTGTGAGGAGCCATGAAGTACAATGTTGATTGAAGGCTGAGTGGAATATAGGCGCCTAAATGGGGCGCATCAAGGCTAATGTATAAACGTGTGCAATGCTGTTTGTTTTGAATTTCCATGTTTCGCAATGCGTAACGTGAAATGAGTCCGCCCATACTTGCTCCGGCAACTACTAGACTGTGTTGACTGTTTTTGTGGGAGTTGCAGAGGTTTATAACCTTTTCAACAAGTGCTGCATTTTCTTTAATGTTTCTTGCACCGTCGTAAAAGTCTATGAGCACCAAGTCATAGCCATGTTGTTGAAGGGTATCTATCCAATAAGGCATCAGTTGTAACATGGCATATTGCCCTGTAGTTGAACCAGACGAAAACGCATCCCACCCGAACGTTCCATTTCTTGTTGCGCTGTGATCTGTTCCGAAGTCAATTCCTTCAACAAAAATGAAGGGCTTATCGAAGACTCCGTCTGAACTAAGAAGAGCATAGGCGTTCCCTTTAACGAGGCTACTCCCAAGCAGTGTGTCGAGTTGAAATGATGAGCTTACCTGCCAAGGAGCAGTATCTGGATTAATCAAGCTTTTTGTCTCCACTTGAAATTTAATTCCGGTTTTTTTTGTTGAACCGTTGACGGAATATTTCACGGCAACAGAAAACCAATTGGTGCTAGAGGGAATGAAAGTTGAAATGGAATTGTTCACGAGTGTTTGCCAGGTCATTCCTTCATCGAAACTTATCGAGTGGATATTTATTCCAGAATGGTAGTTCGATTGAATTTCATTTCCGACATAAAACTCATGCATACCGGGAGTAAGCAGTTCCGAATTGCTTAGAATAAATTGACTGGTATCTGAGGTATTGCTTGCTTCGCGAACGTATTTAACATCCCATACTTCGAGGTGTGTGCTGTTGTTTTCGTTAGGAAGATTTCGAATGTGGTTCGTGTAATCTGGGAAGTAGAGATGTGTCGAATCTTTTCCACATAGAAATAGAAATGCATCTTTTGCAGCTTGACTTTTTGAAAAAACAAGAGAATTGTTTTTAGATAAGTTTTGATTGAAAGCTGTTGATTTCACAACAGGTGTGTAGGTGCTTTGCGCGAAATTTATCATCGAGCTGAAGCATAAAATAAGGGTAGAGATTTTTTTCATGGGTTTAATAGTATAAGGTGTATGTATTGATTTCATTGGCTTGTAGTGCATTAAGCGTGATCCATTCCGAAGAATAGTTTCCGGAAGCGTAGTGCTTTTTTATTTCTAATTCTATGGGGAAATGTGCGTTTACTTCGAATAGGCACTCTGCGCCGTGGCCCGCCAAATCGGCCTCTTGAAGTAATCCGCGAAAACCTTCGTTCACTCTGAATGAAGCGCCCACAACATTTTGCTGTGTATTCAGATCGTCTATGAGTTGAAGTTTAAGTGACGCCTTGCAGGAAATCGGAATAGACATTGAAGGATTTCCTGGACTGAACGAAACATCGGTGAATCCAAATTCAGAATATTGGTCAATTGAATTTGCAATGGCTTTTCCAACATCTACAGTTGCATCTTTCGGCATTTCGAATTCACCGTTTTCATTTGCAATGGAAATAACCGAAGGCACGTAGTTAATGGTGCCTCCGAATCCTTCGAGCTCGTACCATTGCACTTGTGCGAAGGGAATAGGCACGTTGGAGCCTTGCTCTACAACGCGACATTGAATGTTGGGAATGGGTTTCTCTTTATCGCACGAATAAAGTGCGAGCAAAAAAGAAAGGGAGAGAATTGTTTTTTTGGTTTTCATGACTCAAATAATTTTGAGCCAAAGGAAGAACCACTTGGCACCTAATGTTTATGCCAAATTCCTATAAGTTATATGCTGTTTATTCGGTTAAATCAAGTTTATACTTGTCAGCAAACGACTGTTGCGCGTTTTCGAAATCTTGTTGTGTGAAGACCGATTCGTTTTGAATGAACATGCGTAGAACCCTACAGCTATCTGTAGTTGCAAATGATATTTGCTCTTGTGGAAGTTGATGCAAATTGCAAAGTGGCTTGTAATAAGTTGAAAGAATTTCCTGAAATTTTTCTACGGTTCGAATAGCGGGATTAACAAGAAGTGTGTCTTCTTTGAAGTTTCCGATTTCAGTTAAATTCTCTTTTGCTGTGCCCAATGTGGTTTCCGCTTTTGAATAAAATTCATTCAGGTTTTGCGGCTGCCCCATTTGTTCTTCCAACTGAAAAATTGATACTCCGCATGTTTCTATTTCAGCGGTTATTTTGTTGTTGTAATCACGGGCTTTTTCTTGATCAGTAGCGCACGAAACAGCGGAGAGCAATAGAGCTATTCCAGCCATTCGAGAATAAAAAAAATTCGCACCGATCATGAGGCAAATGTAAGATGCTTTGCAAGGTGTTGTACAAGATGCTTTGCAAGATGTTCCACAAGATGCTTCGCAAGAAGCCTTCGGCTAGGGTTACACTAACGAAGTTTCTTTCATCAGAATCTTGCGAAGCAACTTACAGAGTACCTTTCATCAGAATCTTGTGCAACATCTTACAAAGTATCTTTCTTAAGAATGTTTCTTTCTGAAATCGAGGGTAGAGAAGAATCCGACTTGAAGCGTGTGGTTGTTTTCAACTTTCACTCCGTCTGATTTTACAATCATTTGATTCATGTATCCGATTTCAAGTTTTCCCCATTTCGGGAATTTGTAGCCGATGGCAGCGTAAGCGCGGTTTTGATCGAAGATATTCGATTGTACGTTTTCGCCAAAGTTCACGAAGGCTTCATCGTAACAAGAGAAGTAAAGCGATTTGTCTTCAATGGTTTTTCCTTTGAAGGGAACAGATAGGCGCACAAGAACACGAGCGCGGTTCGTATAAACATCATCGCCAGGTGCGTATTCACCTGTAGACTGGAGAGCAGGAAGTTTCGAGAACCGCTGCTCCAATCTTAGACGTGTAGTTACTTCAATTCGTCCCGCTTGCGATTTCACCTGAAGCTGTTCCCAAAATCTATTTTCTGGAAATGCACATTTCGCTGGGAATACTCCGTAAGCTGAAGTGTTCACATAGCAGTATCCTACAGTTGCGAATGCATTCGGAGCGAAGTGATAGTTGATACCTGTTCTCAACAGAAGTTGCTGTGGTTTTGAAATGATTTCATTTCTTCTGAATTGGGCTTCCAAGTGAATTCCCCAATGTTCTGAAATTTTGTGATCACCGAAATACATGAACCAACCGTTGTTGTTTGGCTGAACGTTTCTAATTGGAGATTGAGCCATGCCAATTCCAAATGCAAATAGTGCAAAAGTTAAGATGAATAATTTTTTCATTTTAAATAATTTTATGAAGCGCGGTCTGCCACTTCGTGATTTTTTTTGTAATGAGGGCCCATGAATGTTCGCGCATAAATGCGAACAAGCGCTAGACCATCGATAATTAAGCTTATTGAAACGATGAGAGACAATCCAATTTGATCTTCATGAATATGCGAGAAAATTAAATCTTCTCCAATGAAAGTTGGTGTAATTGGGAAGCCAGATACTGCCAGAGCACACAACAAGAATGCAAAGGCACGCTTCGAATAATCATATCCAAGTCCATAGAAATTATTCAAGTCGAGTTTGCCTTCTTTCTTTTTAATTCCATTCAACAGCAAATAACCAATACCCATTGCAACGACCACTCCGCTTAAATAAATGATGTTGTGTTCCCAGCTATAATGTTCATTGAAGGTAACAGCCAATGCAACCCAGAAGTGATTGCTACAAACAAGCAACCAACTGCGCAAGGTGTTTTCTCTTTCAGTGAAGGCAGCGAACACAGAGACCAATCCAATCATTCCTAAAATCATTGAAATGATGTGACGAGTACTTTCGCTTAGATCGGTTCCGATAAGTAATATAGTTCCGGCAATAAAAAGCATTGTCGTTATTACAAGTAGACTTTTACTCTTCAGAGGAATTTTTCTACCTATCCACTTCATTGGATTCCACAAATAGGAATATAGAAACATGTTAATGGTGAATTCTCGTGTGCCTAAAACATAAAAGGTGTATTCCAGTTTCTTCGAAACTTTTCCTTCGATATTTTTCTTTTTCGGATTGAAATTGTAGAACATATCTTTCATGAGGTAGGTAACTACAGAAGGAGAAGTGAGCAATTGGTAACTTCTTAGGAATGCATTTCCAGCAATGTGAATTAGCGCTAGCGTATTCCAACCGAGTGCAATTTCACAGAAAATAATTCCAATTTGTGCAACTGAGGAATATGCAATTTGACTTTTCACTGAAGTTTGAACGCGTGCAATTCCGGTTGCAACAAAGCAAGTAGCAACACCGAGTATGATGATGAGAATTTTTATACTTAACAAATGGCTCCAGATATCATAGGTTCTAATCAAAATAAATGCGCCCATGTGCACAGAAAGTGAACCGTAGAAAATCGCACTTGATGGTGTAGGACCTTCCATGGCTCTTGGCAGCCAAGAACTGAAAGGAAGTTGCGCCGATTTTGCTGCTGCTGCAACGACTAGAAAAACCGAAAGGATAACGGCCGTTGACTCGTGTTCGTGAAGCAGATGTTGTAAGTGTTCGGAAGACCAATCGATGAAAGCCGTGTTCTCATGAAACATATGATGACTTAACCACATGGCGAGAATAATTCCAATGTCGCCAAGGCGATAAATTGAAAATACTTTCAGTGCATTTTTTACTGGAAGGTATCTGTCGCGATAAAAAGCAATCAATAAGAATGAAGATATTCCGAGTACTTCCCAACCGGTGAATAGCGTTTCTAAATTTCCTGAAAAGATTACAAGGTTGTAACCGAAGAAGAAAAGAAGAAGCGTATTGAAGAAGCGTTTGTAACCGCTTTCTCTGTGCAAATAATAGCGACTGTATACAGTAACGAGCGACGTTAAGAACGATCCCATGATGAGGAAAGTGGCAGTGGTTTTATCGAAGAAAAAATCGATGTAGAACATATATCCATCTGTCTGGTACAAAACCCATTCGCGGTGTGAAAGGTTCTGAAATCCGTCTATTCCCCAAACAATTAGAAATACGATAGCAAAAGTGAGGTGCAGGAGAACAGATGTAAATGTCCCCCACGAAATGGTTTTTTCATGATGCTTGCCTGGAATTAGACTAAGGATATAACTCGCTAAGGGCAACCAAAGAAAAAACTGCATGTAAAACTCCAATTCAGTTTTCATGAGCTTGTGTTAAAAGGTGAACAGGAATATTTTCGGTATGCGCTTCAACCAATTGTTCCATGCTTGAAGCATAGGGCAGTGAAGTCGTGGTTGTTGTATAGGGAACGAACGCCTCGTTTTGGAAGACTTGTATTTGGGCTGTTTCCGGATGAACACTCACAAGATGCACCCATTCATTTTTGAACCATTCGTAGGTGCTTGCATCTGTTTGAATAGTCTTCAAAATAACATTTGGCAATTGCTCAACAACAATTAATAAACGCACAGGATCGTGCACTTCAATCATCTGACTTGGAAGTCCAGGTCGAAGATCTCCGTCAACACCGTTGGCCACTCCAATAAGTCCCATGACATTATGCGGAAGTTTAGTACCTGCGCCTAATTTGTAATTGTCGGTTCGTGAGAAATAATATTCCAAATTAATTCCGCCGCATACGGGCGCTGCTGCTTTTAAAATTCCGAATAGATATTTTCCTTCAGGATCTATAGTGGCATCATAGGAATTCAGAAAAGAGCGACGATCTAAAAACAGGTGCTTCGTGAGTTGTCTTGTTCCAACAATACAAAGTGCGTTTGTCGCGTGATTTAATTCCGGACGTGGTTCGAAGATTGAAACGGATCTGCGCATTACTCGCTTGTGAATTTGCCAAGGTGTAAGACTTGTGTTCACTGTTTCGAATCTTCTGGAACGTTCTTTCGCATTCAAGTCAGAAGCGTGACGGAAGGTCCATTTATTTTTTTGATGAAGCGCTTTGTTTTCTTCATTCAACATTCCTCCGTCGTAGAACACCGTTTGATCACGCGTTGTATCGCGCAATCCACCTACGAACTGAGTATAAGAAGGAATATCGATTCCGCGCTCTCGTAACACCATTCGAACTTTTGGATTATTTGCCATGGTGGCGAATACACGTGCATTTGCAGATCCTGCTCTACCTGAGCATGCACCACAGTCGTAGGCGGCGTAGTGTGGATTGTTCACGCTACTTGAACCATGTCCGATGAAGTATACGATTGGGGCGAAGTTCTTCACCAAACCAATTGAGCGAAGTGAACCCTCAACGCGGTTCGCCATTTCTTCAACAGTGAATCCAACTTGAAGATCACCATCGTGTTCATGGGTATGTTCTACCGTTAACGTCGATTCTTTTTCCATATGTCGGAACGAGAGCGAGGTAGCAGGAGAAATTCCAGGACGGAAGATGTTCGACATAAGTTTCACCGCAGACCAGAAACCATAGACAATGGATAGTGCCCAACCTAAAATATTGTGATGGGAATTTTTATTGAACTGAACCTCTTTGTTTGTTTTTCTGGTTGCGTCTTCTTCGCGAATAAGATGCTTTGGTGTAACAGGTGCAGGACAAACCTTTTCGTGGAATTTTCCACCTTGAGGCTGGAAATAAAATTCTACGCCAAAGAACCCAGGCATACCAAGGGTTTCGCAATGCGGGTCTAACAATTCAATATATCTTCGAATAGAACCTTCCCGGTCATCTATGCAAAATACAGCTTGAAATGTTTGAACCGAATGAACATTCGGTTTTTTTATTCTTTGTTGAAGTCCGAATAAAACAGTATCGTAGTAGGTCCATTCGAATGCTTCCTGCCAAACGCGTTGCACGAGATCAACTTCGGAAACTTGAGGTTTTTCGAAGTATGGATTTACCTGATCTACAAAGGCGCCAAGCGATTTCCAGTTTTCTCCAAATTGGTTGTAAGCGGCATCAATTTCAAAGCACAATTCAAGGTGAATGAAATCACGAAGTGAGATTTCTTTTCTGTCGAGAAGTGAACTTGGAAGTTGTTCAATGGTAGCCACCATTCCAGACCAACCCGGATGTGCGAAACACATATCGAAAAGATAAGAACTGTAGAGCTCTTCTCTATTGCCCACAACTAGTTTCAACAGATCGGTTAACCCCAATGTGCTGTCGTGAAAGATTTCGCGTCCACGTTTTGAACGAAATAAACTTACGGAAGTATGTTTGTCTAAATCACGCGTGGCTTTGAGCAGTCCTTTTTCTTGTGAAGGGAATCCCCATAAAGCAATTCCTTGATCGAGGTAATTGCACGTTATACGGAATACAATGTGATGCACAAGCGCGCTCACATCGAAGTGATAATGATCTTTCCAAACCTTTCGAATAGCTCCAACACGAGGAGTTAAATCGGGTTGGAAGTCTGTCGTTAGAATTTCCTTCAACTTATCATTGGCATTTTCATTGGGGAAATGTTTCTGAATTGCAGTCAATAGTTTTTCATCCGATATTTTTCCTTCCGAATAAAACTTCTTATACTCTTTTGGAGATAGAAGTGTCTTGTATCCGAATGCAGATTTTGCCGCAAGAATTCCGTCGAAAAACTTGTCGTGTTGAAAAGCATGAAGGGTATTGTGATGAATAAAATCCTTCAGGGGTGCTTGAGCCGGCAAGTAATGGGCAAGCTCATGAAGCACATGCTCTTCATGGAATGAAGAGCTTGTTTCTTTCGCATTATTCATATGGAATTATTTTTTCTTTTTTCTGCCCGCTAAGTGATGCTTCGAGAAAGTTTTATGATCGTTCAAACCTTCGATAATGACTTCACCACCTTCCATTTCGTAATTCGATTTGAAAAGGTGCAATTGCTCCATTGCCGAGTGGTCAATTACGCGGCTGTTATCGAAGTAAATCGTAATGTGTGATGCGCCTGGAATAGATTCAAGCTTATTCTTGATGCCCATGAAATTTGTGAATACCGCAGCGCGACTAACATGTACCTCATATCTATCATCTATAAATGCGACTTCAGCTTGTGCTTTAAAGAGTGAGCTAAGAGACGCTCCGCTCACCAAAAGAACAATCATTTCAGTAACAATACCTGCAGCAATACCAATCAATAAGTCTTCAACCAATGTGAAAACAATGGTAACGAGAAATACCAAGAGTTGTTCTTTTCCAATTTTGAACATGTGTATGAATTCACGTGGGTGAGCAAGCTTAATTCCTACTCCAATAAGCAATGCAGCTAATGCAGCTTTTGGTATCATATCGCTGAAAGAAACAGCGAAGATTAGAAATATTAAGATAACCAATCCGTGGAAGAAATTCGCCCAACGAGTTTTTGCCCCGTTGCTCACGTTTGACGATGAACGCGCAACTTCACTAATCATAGGCAATCCGCCTAGGATCCCCGCTATAATATTTCCGACCCCAACAGCAATCAAGTCTTTGTTGGCATTCGATTTACGTCGAAAAGGATCCAGCATATCCGTTGCTTTCACAGTAAGAAGTGCTTCTAAACTTCCAACTAAAGCAAACATAATTACATACTTCACGAATGTCCCAACGACAGATACTCCAGCAAAACTTACGTTTACACCGAGTATATCGAACAATCCTTTTTTGAATTCCAATAAAGGTGCGAATCCATTTGCGTTTTGCAAGTGAAGCATTTTTCCAAGAGGAATGGCTACCACGAGAACTACCAATGCGGCAGGAATTTTTTTCAAGGCTTGAATTTTCAGCATTGGCCAAACGAAAACAATGACTAAGCTAACGAGACCAATGATGACAACCTCTTTGTGAGCAAAGAAGTTTGCGAAGGTGTGTCTTAGTTCCCCTATTAACTCAAGCGGTTCAACCATTGGCTTACCTGCTTCGGTAACCGGATTCATTCCCACTAAAATGTGCAACTGCTTACTCATGATAATGATGCCAATGGCGGCAAGCATACCGTGAACAGCTGAAAGAGGGAAGAAGTCACTAAACGATCCGAACTTCAACAAGCCGAAAACAACTTGAATAACCCCAGCAACAACAACAGCTCCCAAAGCCAAATGCCAACCATAGGCAGTTGCATCTGCAGTGGTTGTTCCTGCGGGTGCGCCCAAGGCGAATTCACCAACAGCTCCAGCAACAATAACAATAAGGCCGGCCGCAGGACCTTTGATGGTTAACATAGAACCCGCTAAGAAGCTCACAACAATACCGCCAATCATCGCGGTCATAAGTCCGAAAATTGGAGGGAAATCAGACGCCGCTGCAATACCCAAAGAAAGTGGTAATGCTAATAGCGCAACAATAAATCCTGATGGTAAATCACTTTTCCAGTTTTCGACAAGTCCTTTCCATCCGTCGGATGGGATATTTTTTGTATTCATAAAATAAGATTTTGAATTTTAAATGAGCGAGATTTAGTAAGACTAAATTTTGATTTGCGCATGGCGCGTGGCATTTAAAATTTACAACAATCGATTTTATAAGACTTGTACAACATGAATAATTTCCGCTTAACCTGACGACATTTGATTTGTCGGGTTGAAATGAATGCAGTGTTATTTTGGTGATAGAAACTTAAGTGAAAATTTAATGAAGATTCTGAGTCTTCCTCCTCTTCCTGTTCTTCAATGAATTCTTCGAATGAATTGCTATGCTCACTATCAATATAGTGGTGTATTGAATTCTCTTTGGATTCAGCCTCAGCCGATTCAGTGTTAAGCAAACCACCCGTTAATACCAATACCGTGGCGCTTACTTTAAAGGAAAGTAAGGCGAACAAGAGCGGCAATATGATAGAAAGTCTTTTTAACACGAGTGCAAAGATAACTACGTTTTTGAAAAGTTATTTCATTTATAAAAATCCAAGTTCAAGTTGAGCCTCTTGACTCATCATGCTTTTGTCCCAAGTTGGTTCCCACGTAATATTAACCTTACAGTCTGAAACTCCGTCCACAGATTTTATTTTGTCTTCCACTTCTGGAGGTAGGGTTTCTGCAACCGGACAAGAAGGCGAGGTAAGTGTCATGCTAATCACAACAGCAGCGTCTTCTGAAATATCAATCCCATAAATCAATCCTAACTCATAAATATCTACCGGAATTTCCGGATCGAAAATGGTTTTCAATTTGGCAATAATTGCTTCTGTTAATGCGGCCTTCTCCATAATTAATTGCTTTTTTGTTGTGCTTGAAAAACTGTGGCATACAACAAGATTTGTTTCACCATTGCTGCAAGCCCGTTGCTTCTTGTCTGACTTAAGTTCGATACCAGTCCAATATCATTCATGAAATGAATGTTGGCATTCAGTATTTCATGAGGTGTTTCATGATTGAATACTGAAACGACTAGCGCCACCAGTCCGCGTGTGATAATGGCATCGCTGTCTGCTTCAATCTTCACTGTTCCATTTTCTTCTAACGAGGCCTTGAGCCACACTTTCGATTGACATCCCGCTACAAGCAAGTCGTCTTTCTTCTCTTCTTCAGTCAAGCCCTTCATCTCTTTCCCCAATTCAATGATGTGCTCATACTTGTGCATCCATTCTTCGAAAAATGCAAACTCCTCAATTATCTCTTGTTGCTTTTGCTCTATCATTATCTCAACATATTTACGCTTTTGTTCAGCGCAGCAATAAATAGTTCAACGTCTTCAACCGTATTGTAACAAGCGAAGGAAGCTCTTACAGACCCCGTGGTTCCTAGCTTTTCCCAAAGAGGTTGTGTGCAATGATGACCCGTTCTTACAGCAATGCCTTGCTGATCGAGCAACGTTCCAATGTCAGCAGAATGAATGTCTTCCACATTAAAACTCAACACTCCTACTTTATTCGGAATGTCAGCGTAAACAGTCATTCTTTCAATTTCTTTCAATCGCTCTGTTGCAGTCTTCAACAAGAAATATTCATGTGCGTGCATGTTCTCTCTTCCAACTTCCTTGCAGAATGAAATGGATTCGTTGAAGGCAATTACCGCTTCAATATTCGGGGTTCCCGATTCGTATTTGAAAGGCAAGACGTTGAAGGTGGTTCCTGTAACTGAAACCTTTTTTATCATTTCACCACCGTATCTATACGGAGGAAGTTTTTCAAGCAATTCTTTCTTTCCCCACAAAACACCTAGTCCTGTTGGACCGTACATTTTGTGCGCAGAGAACAAGAAGAAATCGCAATTCAATGTTTGAACATTTATGTCGAAATGCGCTACTGCTTGAGCACCGTCGACCACTACGTAAGCGCCTGCGCTCTTCGCTAGACGTATCAATTCTTCAATCGGATTAACAGTACCCAACGCATTTGAAACCCAATTGAAGGCTACAATTTTCGCGCGATCTGTAATCTCATTTTTTGCATAATCTAAATCCCACTCACCTGAAGGCAACATGGGTATGTATCGAAAATGTGCTTTTTTCTTTAACGCCAACATTTGCCACGGAACGAAATTCGAGTGATGCTCCATCTCTGTTACCCAGATCTCATCTCCTTCTTCCACTTCATTTTCTAAAATGGTTGAAAGCATATTCACGCTATCCGTGCTGCCTTGGTTGAAAATAATCTCTTCACGGAAATTAGCATGAAGCATTTCTGCTAAGGCACTGCGCGTTGCTTCGAATTTTTCAGTTGAAGCGTTCGCTAGGTAATGGGCGCCTCTGTGAATGTTCGCATTCCATTTCGAATAGTATTCTGAAATGGAATCAATCACTCGCTGTGGCTTCTGCGTGGTAGCGGCGTTATCTAAATACACAAGGGGACGTCCGTATACGGTTTGATTCAACGCTGGGAATTGAGTTTTCAATTCTCTCATTTTATGTTGAAGGGTATCGTTGTCCATATCTTAAAACCGAATGATTATTCGGTTATGATTTCATTTTGAATAAGTGTCTGAAGAACGTATTCTTTCCAACTTGGAATGGAAATACGATTCATTACATCGGATGTAAATGCTGAAACCAATAGTTTCTTGGCAGATTCTTCGCTCAATCCTCTTGCGCGCAAATAGAATAGGGCTTCTTCGTTGAATTGACCAGTTGTTGATCCGTGACTGCACTTTACGTCGTCGGCGTATATTTCCAATTCAGGCTTCGTGAACATGCTGGCGTTGTCGCTCATCATGATGTTCGCATTGCTTTGGTAGGCATTGGTTTTCTGCGCATCTACATGCACATAAACTTTTCCATTGAATACCCCTTTTCCGTTGTCGAACAACACGCCTTTGTATAACTCATTGCTGTAGCAATTCGCAACCTGATGGTCTACAAAGGTGTGGTTATCGATAAGCTGATCTTGCTTCGGGAAGTATGCTCCACTTAAGAATGTTTCACAATGTTGGCCTTCAATTCGAATGTTCAATTCATTACGCACCCAAGTTCCGCTAGCAGTGACAGTTGTGATTTTAAAAACACTTTTTTCAGCTTGAGAAATAGACTCTCTTAATAAGACACATTCGTTCTTCGATGTGTTTTGAAGTTGATGAATCTCAAGCTGAGCCGATTGTTCAACGTGTGCGAACAAATGAACAAGGTGAAAAGAGCGATCGGTTTTCCCTTTGAAGTCAACGGTGAATTTCGCAATTGAATTTTCTTTCGAAACAATGAAGACATAAGGTGCGCTCATGCTGTCGTTCAACACGTTTTCTATTTCAATGGAGATGGCTTCTTCAATAATTTTTCCGGATTGAATTTCAATCAGAACAATATCGTTTGACGCTTTTTCAGAAATTGCATCGAAGATATCTGTTCTGTTTTCTTTCGACAATAAGGAAAGAATAGTCTCTTGCTGATTGGCAGAAAGATCCTTTCCCAACGTAAGCTGAATTCCAGGAACGCTAGTTGAAGGCAGAGTAATGAATCCGTTTTCAATGCGAATTGCATGTTCTAACGCGGTTGAATTGGCGTTGCGTTCTGCTTGTTTCCAAGTGGTGTCAATGGCTCCAACACGTGTGTATTTCCAAGACTCTACGCGGGTGGTGGGCATTGGAAAATCAGCGACCGAATGTTTGTTCGGTTTGAAGCTGAATGTGTTTGTGGGTTTTATGTCCGCTACAATACTCATTTTGCGTCTTCCGTTTCTTTTAACCAGTCGTACCCTTTTTCCTCAAGCTCTAAAGCCAATTCTTTCGTTCCACTCTTCACAATTTTCCCTTTGTAAAGTACGTGCACGTAATCTGGAACAATATGATCCAAAAGTCTTTGGTAGTGCGTAATTACAACAAACGAACGCTTTCCGTCACGCATCGCATTCACACCCTCAGACACAATTCGTAATGCATCAATGTCAAGTCCGCTGTCAGTTTCATCCAATACGCACAACGATGGATTAAGCATCGCCATTTGGAATATTTCATTGCGTTTCTTTTCTCCCCCACTGAATCCTTCGTTCACGGCGCGATTCGCAAGTTGTCCGTCTAATTCAACCAGTTGAGATTTTTCTTTCACCAATTGTAAGAACTCTTTTGCGGTTAACGCTTCAAGCCCTCTGTGCTTGCGTATCTCGCCAACTGCAGCTTTCAGGAAATTCATGTTGCTCACTCCTGGAATTTCTACAGGGTATTGAAACGCTAAGAAAAGTCCTTCTCTAGCGCGCTCCTCAGCAGCCATGTCTAACAAATCTTTATCATTGAAGGTTACTGAACCTCCAGTTACCTCGTAGTCTTCTCTTCCAGCAAGGACAGAGGCAAGAGTGCTTTTTCCAGATCCGTTCGGACCCATTATCGCGTGCACTTCGCCTTCACCAATGGTTAATGAAAGTCCTTTCAGGATTTCTTTCTCTTCAATGCGCGCTTGTAAATTTTCAATCTTTAACATAATTATCTTTTTTATCCTACGCTTCCTTCAAGAGAAATCGCGAGTAATTTTTGTGCTTCTACCGCAAATTCCATGGGTAGTTTATTCAATACATCTTTGGCATAACCATTCACAATCATGCTTACGGCTTGCTCTTGATCGAGACCGCGCGCCAAGCAATAGAAGATTTGATCTTCACCAATTTTTGATGTGGTGGCTTCATGCTCAACTTTCGCTGTGCTATTGTTTACTTCAATGTAAGGGAAGGTGTGCGCGCCGCTCGTGTCGGTCATAAGCAGCGAATCGCATTGCGAAAAGTTTCGCGCATTTGAAGCGTTCTTTCCAATTTGAACGAGACCTCTGTATGAATTCTGACTGTGTCCGGAAGAGATACCTTTAGAAATAATAGTGCTCTTGGTGTTCTTTCCAATGTGAATCATTTTTGTTCCGGTATCGGCTTGTTGAAAGTGATTCGTTACAGCAACAGAATAAAATTCACCTACGCTGTTGTCGCCTTTCAAAATACAACTTGGATATTTCCAAGTCACCGCACTGCCTGTTTCCACTTGCGTCCAAGAGATCTTCGAATTCGTTCCTTCGCACATGCCGCGTTTGGTAACGAAATTGAAGACACCGCCTTTTCCATCTTTATCTCCAGGATACCAGTTTTGAACGGTGCTGTATTTTATTTCAGCATCGCGCATGGCAACCAATTCAACCACTGCAGCGTGTAATTGATTTTCGTCGCGTTGCGGAGCGGTACATCCTTCCAAGTAACTCACATAGCTTTCTTCATCTGCAATGAGCAGTGTGCGCTCGAATTGACCCGTGCCTGCTTCGTTAATTCTGAAGTAGGTGCTTAACTCCATGGGGCAACGAACGCCTTTTGGAATGTAGCAGAACGAACCGTCTGTGAAGACAGCCGAATTTAATGCCGCGTAGTAATTATCGGTGGGCGGAACAACGGTTCCGAGGTATTGCTTAATAAGTTCAGGGTGTTCTTGAACGGCATCGCTAATGCTGCAAAAGATGATTCCGAGTTCGCCTAATTTTTCTTTGAATGAAGTAGCAACGGAAACAGAGTCCATCACGAAATCTACTGCTACACCACTTAATCTTTTTTGTTCTTCAATAGAAATACCGAGCTTCTCCATGGTTTTGCGAAGCTCTGGATCCATTTCATCTAAACTGTTTAACACCTTCTTTTGCTTCGGTGCAGCGTAAAAAGAGATGGCCTGAAGATTTGGTTTTTCATATTTAACATGCGCCCATTCCGGCTCTGTCATTTTTTGAAAAATCTTGAACGCCTCTAAACGCCAGTCTAGCAGCCACTGCGGCTCGTTTTTCTTCGACGAGATTAAGCGAATAATGTCTTCGTTCAATCCAGCCGGAGCCTTGTCTGATTCTATGTTGGTTGTAAATCCGAATTCGTACTCTTTCGAGGTTACGTTTTCTAACAACTCATCGCCTTCGTAAGCCATATGTTTTAGATTGAAAAACTTTCACCACATCCACACGTGCGAGAAGCATTCGGATTGTTGAACACAAATCCTTTTCCGTTCAAACCACCTGTGTATTCCAATTCGGTTCCAACCAAGTACAAGAAGCTCTTGCGGTCTACAACCACGGTCACTCCATTGTCTTCAAAGGTCTGATCGCCGTCTTTTCTTTCCGTGTCGAATTCCAACTTGTACATTAACCCGCTACATCCGCCACCGTCAACACCCACACGCACAAATGCATTTTCAGGATGACCTTCATCTGCGATGAGTTTAGCCACTTGGACTTTCGCGCTTTCTGTAATTTTTATCATATGCCTACGTTTAACAACAATACGTTCAACTTGTTTCACCAAAATCGACCTATTTAGAAAAAATCTAAATAGAAGCCGTTCGGGCTGCAAAAATAGTACATTTAGGGGAGTTGATGCAAAT
>CANIBZ010000034.1 GCA_947466425.1 Flavobacteriales bacterium | reverse complement strand
TTCAACCCGTTATTCTTCATGCACTTCAGTGCCTATACACAAGATGAGTATCAAAGTAGAATGAAACAAATCATGGGGACAAAAGAGGAAGTGCAAGAAGCCATGGTTCGAGATATTTACCAAATTGGAAAAGTTCTTCACTCACGCAAATACCCCTTCTTAAAAATCAGCTCCGCTATCTTCATCGGCGGAATGATCCTCAGCATGGTGTTATTCACAATCCAAATCGGAATGGACAAATTTTAAAATATCTTCTCCGGTCGAAAGATATTTCGACCCGATTAATCTTACCTTCTCTTAACTTTTCTTATCTCTCCTGAACCTATGATTAAAGTTAGGCATCAGCGAGCTAGATTGGTCTAGGTTTACATAAAATAGAAAACGCAATGTCAAATAAAAACAGATTCAGCGACAATCATATTATATCCAAATCAACGCATCTCCTCGAAGAAAATGCGCAAGAAATTCATAAATGGCTCCTATTAACCGTTTCCATTTTCGCTCTTGTTTTTTCTATAATTAGCGTCATGCTCAGTGATTATACACAAGCCTTGATTTCCATAACTAGTTTGCTATTTGCTTACATTGCCCACAGAATAAATCGAAAAGGTTTTCTATACGCCTCTAAGCTTTTCAATTCCATTCAAATAATACTTACGATAGCTGCAATTGGGTTATTATCTGGAATTAATTCACTTGCATTTATGTATTTTTTCACAATTATTATTTCTGTTCTATTGGCCTTTCAAGGAAAACAAAAAGTGACGGCATACATATTAATTTTTTTTATTCTCCTAATACTAATTGTTCTTACCGCTGTTGGGGATCCTTTAGGACTCAATCATTGGAATCCGGAGCATCTATTTCTCGACAGACTTTCAAACATCATGGGCGTGGCAACGAGTTGCATTCTAATTCTGATTTTCTTATTCAAGACTATTAATAAAGTGCATGGTCAACTTCTTGAAAACACAGATTTACTCATAGAAAACAACACGAAACTTTTAGCTGCTAATTACACTCGAGATCAACTTATGTCGGTAATTGCTCATGACCTTCGCGCTCCTATGTCCAGTGCAATTATGACCACAGAAGCATGCTTGAAAGAAGATACATCAGAAGAATCGAAGAGAAAAATGCTATTATCTCTTCACGATAAAGCCAATCAAATTCTCACTATGACAGATCAGTTGCTAGATTGGTCGCGCTCTCAAACAGGAAACCTTTCGTGTGAAATCGCCGCTGTTCCCATTGAACAACTCAATAAATATATTCAAAATTGGACTCAAATTATCGGCGATTCGAAACTTATTACTTTCGAAATTGATTTCACATTCGACATTGGAGAAACTGTATTGTGCGATCATAACATGATTGAAACGGCATTGAGAAATCTTATTTCCAACGCCGTGAAATTTTCAACAGCAGGAAGCACTGTTAAAATTCGGTCACTAAAAAATGGAGGTAAGCGTTCCTTCGAGGTGGAAGATTTCGGAAAAGGGATAAACGAGAAACAACTCAAAAAACTGAAAGAAGGAATATCCTTCACAACATTAGGTACCAATAACGAAAAGGGCAATGGATTTGGTTTGCAATTGGTTCAAGAATTTCTTCGCAGACATCATTCACACTTAGACATTCATTCCGAATTTGGAAAAGGAAGTGTCTTTTCCTTCAAACTATAGCTAATGAGAAATATTTTCTCCACTCAAACTACCGAAGCGGATTTAGCCTATTCAAAAAAAATCAAATTATCCAAACATGAAATTAGGACATTCACCCTTTTACATTCGCTGCTTGGAGGAAATTAAGGAGAATACGGCTATACAGAGCTGCATTCAACGATCACGCCTTACACCATTGGTGAGAGACATACATTAATATTTGGTTTGGAGGGTTAAACCATCCGAAAAGTATAGTCTCAAATCTGCAACAGAATCAAAAGTTAGAAAAATGATCGAACCTGCCAAAGGAGGAAAGGGGGCTGAACATATACATTCTTACGAAGGCGAAGGGGCTTTATGAACGATGAAGGAACTACGTTGTTGGAACTGCGTTGCGATTAATCAGACGAAGACATTCGCCGCAGGCATTCGTTGAAAATATTCGTCCTCCGGACCTTCTGCCCTTGGTCGAAAGATTTTTAGACCCGATTAATCTTACCCTCTCTTAACCTTTACTCAGATTGTCCAACCAAATTCCAGGTGTAAACCCCATTTGCAAAAGCCAATCCCCAATAATTAAACGAACCGTTTGCGCGATCTCCGTTTGCATTCAGTGCAATTGAACCGGTTGCTCCGACATGCGAATTAGACAACGTCATGAATGAATTGAAAAGAGAAGAACCTGTTGCTGGAATTCCACTGTTCTGCTCTATTACCTTGGCCATAACCTTTATTGCATCATATGCACTCAGCGTGAAGGCATCTGCGTCTTGTCCGCATGCATTAAAAATGCTTGTTAAAAGTGGGCTCCAAATATTCTGAGATGAAGCAGGCAATCCAAATTCTGGACTAAAGAAAGACGTTGCGAAAGCAAATTGCGCAGCAATCGGATCGTTCAACAACGCTGGATTTTTAATGAATCCATCTCCACCATACCAATTTACACTTGATAAAACGGGATCTCCAGAAGCTTGATTAAACAATGCCACTGCCTCATCGAATGAAGCGAGATAAACGGCGATCTGCGTGCTACTATACGAAGCAGAATATTGAATAATTTGATTTTTCACAGCAGCCAACGAAACGCTATAGTCAGTTGCAAGAGGATCATAAGTCCCTGCAGAAACAACAGTTCCACCTAAATTAGAAAAATTAGTATTCAATGAATTTTGTAGTCCAACGTTTCCGACATCATTTCGCGCGAGTGTTACAAGGGCTTGTTTACCTGCGGTAATTAGGGTGTTCGCCATGGCAGCGCCTTCAATCTGGTCACCTGGAACGTAGCGGTAAAGGGCATCGTTTGCAATTGATAATGAACTTGCAGTGCTTCCTTGACTCACGACTAGGATGCCAAGGCTATCGGCGATGGACTTCACAGCGGCCATTTCGGAACTTGATTGCGGGCCAATGACCAATCGGAAATTATTCGAAGCGAGATACTCCATTTTCTGAAGCGCAATACTTGGAACTAATTCGGTATCGAATACACTCAACTCAAAACGATAAGGCATTCCTTTGTTCTCGAAGTCCTGATTGATTTCTTGAATACCAATTTGCAAAGCAGCTTCTGATGAAATTCCTAAGTTCGACCACTCCCCTGTTTTCGATAGAAGCGCGGCAACTTTTATGGTTTCAATCTTACACGTTTCTTCGTGATCTTTTCTGCAACCAAAAAAGGTTAACGATAAAACAAGAACAAATGCCGACCAAGACTTCAATGATAACATAATATATTTTTTTGCAAACATAACCATGAAACAACGCCATTCATAAACACCTGCTGATCGTCCCACATGGAAAGGTGACTGCCGTTCGGGCAGTACAAGAAGGTTCCTTTTTGAACCAGCTTGCTTTGTTCTTCCATAGCGGCTGGATCCATGGTGTCGTATTTCGCGCCGATCATTAAGGTTGGAACGGCAATTTCATGCAAGCGATTTTTAATATCCCATGTTGCCAAACGACCACTTATGCCGAATTCACTCGGGCCTTGCATGAGGGTGTAAATTGAATTGTTTGCGTGTTTAATTGCGCGATTCAATCCGTCTGGCCATTCTTTCAAACGGCAGATGTGTTCGTTATAATAATTCGGAATAAGCAATTCCATGTATCGCGGATTCGCGAAATCCTTCTTTGCTTCAAGTGCTCGAATCTCTGCAAGAACTTCGGGGTTCATTTGTTTCGCTAAAACTTCGTCGGCGTACTTCCCATATTCAGGAGCACTGGCCACCATGTTTGCGACAATGAGCCCTTTCAAATTGTTTTGATATTTCAGCGCATATTCCATGGCTAGTATTCCGCCCCAAGAATTTCCAAGAACATAAAAATTCGATTGATCGGCGCCAATGGCTTTTCGAACTTGTTCAACCTCTTCCACAAAACGTTCAGTGGTCCACAAACTGCTGTCTGTTGGCTGATCGCTGTAATAAGAGCCCAGCTGATCGTATTCATAAAACTCAAATCCTTCCCGAAGAAAAAACGTTTCGAAACACTCCATGTACTCGTGCGTCATAGCAGGACCTCCGTGCAAAAGCAAAATCTTAATCTTCGGATTGTTTCCAAAACGTTTCGTCCAAACGTTAAACGTCCCAACCGGGGTTTCAATTGGAATCATCTTCACTCCGCCGCCTTCAACCGGATCGGAATAATTAAAATATTCAGACAAACTCTTTTGATTTGGACCGTTCAACTTCTCCCCATTTCCACATCCAACAAAAACAACTGCCATTGTCACTGCTGAAATAATATTCACGAAATTCAATTTCATCCTAATTTCATTTTTACAAATATCGTTGTTCGAATGATTATTCGTGTCGGTCGAATAATAATTCGTGTCGGTCGAATGATTATTCGACCGATAAGTCATACGATGCCATGACAATTGTTTGTTCATTCGGCATCTTGAAAGAATAGGTTTGCCGACAGCACGGACTATAGCAACTATCCTTTGTGTTATTCAAAAAAATCAAATTGTCCAAAAATGGAATTAGAACATTCACCTTTTTACATTCGCGAAATGGAGGAGATTAAGGAGAAGTATGGCAATACAGAGCTGCATTCAACAATTACGCATTACGCCATTGGTGATACATACATTAACATTTGGTTTGGAGGATTAAACCAACCGAAAAAATACAGTTTCAAATCGGCTAAGGAAGAGCGAGTCTTGAAAATGATAGAACTTGCCAAAGCAGGAAAGGGTCTGAATAGATACATTATTACGAAGGCGAAGGGGCTTTATGAAAGATAAAGTAACTACGTTGTGGGAACTACGTTGTTGGAACTGCGTTGTTGGAACTACGTTGTGGGAACTGCGTTGTGGGAACTAGGTTGTGGGAACTACGTTGTGGGAACTACGTTGTGGGAACTAGGTTGTTATGAAACTATAGTCGAAGACAATAGCCCGAAGGGCATTAGTCCGAAGAACATTCGTGCAAGGCACATTCGCGAAGCATTCGCCCATAGGGCATTGGTTGGTTTGCAACATTCGTTCTTGAACATTAGTTGCTTTGCAACATTGTTATTTCACTTACAATTTGTCATAGACCGACTTTAATACTGACAAAATTTCAAGGCCATGTCAGGTATTTTATTCTGTTAATTTAAACTAGTGAATGGATTGATTCGCCTTATAATACGTGGCGTACAGAAGATTCTATTCTTCGTTCTGAAAAAATTACAAGCTTGTTAAAACTATTATTTGTGCGTTTACGGATAGAGCTTTGTCCGAACAATTGAAACAAATAATTTTTTAACTATGAGCACAGAAACAGTAAACCAGATCAAAACCTACGATTTCTATCGAATCGAAAACACCACTGTATTAAACGGCATTCCTATCCTAGGTATGTTCGGAGCAAGAAGAGACCGCTGGTACATAGACCTCCCAGAATGGATGGGGCCACGAGCAAATTTAGAAATGGTCATGGGAGCAGATGTTATGCTTGATGTTCTTTCCACAGGAAATGAGCGCGTGAATGTTACCTTTTCAAATCACGCAACAACTGAATTTGATGCTGAATTGAAATTGACTCACTTATCGAATGGTGACTATACCGTAACCGATTTAACGAATCAATACGATTCCGTTCCAGAAAAAATTTGGTTATGCGGGGTTACGCAATTTGTCTTTCAAAGTGATTATCCGCAAGAGATTTATGTGAAGCGAAACGTCACCGTTTCATAAAACTTAATAGCTGTGCACATTGTCTGCACCGTTCTGAAAGTATTTCGCTTCAGCAAAAAAAATACAAACACAAAATTCAAATCAAAACTAATCAAAACAAAAAAACAGCATGACTAGAAAACACCAAGTTCACAATCTCATCGTATTAGATGAAAGCGGATCAATGTCTCCGATTAAAAGTAACATCATCCAAGGGTTCAATGAATTGGTTCAAACCATACAAGGCATTGAAAAGAAGTTTCCAGAACAAGAACATTTTATTACCCTTGTTTCATTCAATGGATTGGACATCAAGAAACTTCATGAAAGAGATCCAGCAAACACTCTTCGAGAAATTGACGAGACTAAATATCGTCCGTATGGATCAACTCCTTTGTTTGACGCCATGGGGTCTGGTATTGCCATTGTCGAGAATGGATTGAAAGGCGTAACAGACTATAACGTCCTTGTAACCATTCTTACCGATGGCGAAGAGAATGCATCCAAGGAGTACACGGGATCTTCAATAAAGCAAAAGGTTGAAGAGCTGAAGAAAAACAATTGGACGTTCACCTACATTGGCACAGACCACGACATTGAAAAGATGGCGCGTTCGTTATCCATTGAGAATACTTTGAATTTTTCAAAAGACAGTGCGGGAATCAACGAGATGTTCGAGAAGGAACGTATTGCTCGATTCAAATACAGTGAAAAAATCGACAAGAACGAAGACACAAGCACTGACTTCTTTTGTTAATTTCCGAAACTCAATCCCTCAAAACCCTTTCTGAAAAGAGAGGGTTTTGTTTTACATTCACATTTGAAAAAGATTCACATTTGAGCATAGAAAACAAAGGCGAGATTCATGGAAAGAACAGACAGATATAACATCGAAAGATTCATTGAAGCTCAAGCGAATGAAACGAGAGGCTACTTAGTTGCACTAAACGAAATAAAATCCGGACGTAAAAATGAACATTGGATTTGGTACATCTTCCCCCAAGAAAAAGGATTGGGTGTAACTTACAATTCTGAATTTTATGGCATCGCTGGAAAAGAGGAGGCCAAAGAGTACCTGCAACATCCGATTCTAGGACCACGATTGATAGAAATTACAAAAACGATGTCCCAACACAAGCATAAAGATGCTTATCTCATTTTCAACAGTGACGCTAAAAAAGTTCGCAGCTGTATGGAGCTGTTTGCATCTATTGATGAATCAGAAGAGCAATTGTTTCAGCGAGTTCTAGTGGATTTCAGGTTTTAACTAGACCTAAATTCGAGTTTAATATAAACGCTTCCAAATGATTTTACTTACTTTTTTTTAGCGACCTCTTCTTAACATAATTCCAACTCAATTGAAGAGTTACATCCATAGCGTTCGTGCTATTCTTTAAAACGATCTGACTGTCTTTCTTATAATTTAGAAGATTAAGATCAAACCCTCCCATCCACTCATCTGAACTCAGATCATCGTAATCGTATATGTCTACACGATAAGCTGCGTTTAAGTCTGAAATTAAAATCGGCGTGTTTCTCTTAAAGCGATAAGTATTCTTCGAAGAAGCGTCGTCGTATACCTCGCTTGAATACACTGTTTGTCCAGTAGCCATGTTTTTTATTTTCACTTGAACATCTCCTAAGCCACTACCAAACGGATCCCAAGAAACATTGCTCGGAGACGACGGCTGCACATGCTCCAATTGAAGTTCGGTTATTTCAACAGAATTAAGCACTTTGCCCATTTTACATGACGTAAGAAGCATAACCGCAGTGAATACGAATAATGTGTTTTTCATTTGATGCAAGTTAAATTAATTGAGATTATTGTATAAATATAGATTATTATTCGAGGCCAAACAATTCGCTTCCACACTCAGCTGCAAGTCGTTCGCAACCATTCTCATCTTGATCTGTATGATAATAAGACGGGAAATAGTCCTCGCATTTTTCTAAATAACAATCGATCCATTTCGATTTATTCTCACCTAGAATATCTAGCTCACTTATCGTATCCATATCTGCCTTAAAAGCGGATCTGTCGTTCTGAGACCAATTGCCTTTAACACTTCCATTTGACAAAATTTCATTAACACATTCTTCAGCAAGTATTGAGCATCCGGCTTCGTCTTGATTTGCTTGAAAATATGTATCATAATTCATTTCGCATTTACTTAAGTAACACTCAATCCATTTTTCCTTGTTAGCCCCTATATCCGAGAGCGATTCAATACCATTCATATCTTCACGAAATCGATTCTTCGCTGCTTCTGACCATTCGCCTTTACTCGAAGTTGCACACCCCGAAAAAGCAATAGATACTAAAAATACAAATGCCCAAATTAACTTTCTCTTTTTCATAATTTCACCTTTATGTTTCATTTTGAATAATTTCCGATATCATATTTTTTTCTTCTTCAACCAGCACAATTTCATCCTTCACGCTCTTGGACTGTTTGGACAAAGATTATTGATTCTTCTTTGATTTAATATATCGTAAAAATAAACTAATTCTTGAACAAATTACAACCTCGAGGAATTCTGTTTCTAATCAAAATAAATAACAGCACCTAGCAACTATTTTTCAAAGGCGTATAAAAAGCTTTTATGAATACCCAATGTTGATTGAAAAAACAATTCGTTGTGTTTTCGTTGCTCCTTATTCAAAAGAAAAACAGCTGATGAATAATAGGCATTGGGCCATGAAGATGCTTGTGGAATAAGCAGCTCATTGGAAGTCTTCAGTTGATTAAGCAAAGCGTAGATTGGAATTTTAAATTCAAAATCTTCTACTGGCTGATTTAACAAAGACTGCATAGTCTTTATGATATTCTTGTTTTCGATCAAGTAATTTGAAGCTCCGGTATATAAAACTCCACGAGCGAATCTCCCGAGAACAGCTAATTCTTCACTTCGATTTTTACTTTCACAAAATATTTGGTAAGCATTATCCGCTAATTGTCTAACAGAGTCCTCGTGCCGAGCTAAACGCGAGCCCTTTAATTTCAAAAGATTCATTTCGAGAGCACGTGATTTCAAGTGAACATTTTGAAAACTCTCCATTTCGAATGCTGAAACTCCCTTGACTTTCCCCCTCTCAGATCTAAGGGTATCTTTTCTTAGTGAATAAAGCTGAACAAACTGCTTGTCAGATAAAGAGGAATTTGGCAGGAAAAAATCATTCAATGCTTTTCGATAATTTCCAGATAAATCATCCTCATCAATAAAAGTTAAAAAAAAAGACTCTCGTCCTACCTCAGAATTCGCCAAATGAGAAAGTGACTTTTTATTGGGTGTAGAACTATTAAACAGTGCGTATGCTAAATCTTTAGCAAAGATATTTGCAGTAAAAGAATTTTCTATCATCTCCATGTAAAGCGAAGATGCTCTGAATAATTTGCGATCGGCGAGCGCTCGTTCAAATGAAAACTGCAAATCAAATGGAACTATTGTTTCTGATTCTTTGACCGAACACAATTGAGAAAAATCTTTAAAATTCGAATACCCCAGAACGGAAGCCAACTCATCTAATGTTCTTTCACGCGGAGTAGTATTTATAGTTGCTAAGCTGAATAAGCGAGACAAAGTTGAATAGGAAATATACACCCCTCGTAACTTCAACCAAGTATCAAGACGCTTGCAACCAAGGACACTATCTAAAGCAATGCCCGTTCTCTTTTGCAGAGCTTCTTTTAAAAGAATGATCTCTTCAGTCACCTAGCGAAACTAAACATTACCACTAACATTTCCATCTAGAAATTCAAATGAAACAAAATGAAATGAGTATGGAGGGAAACTAGAAATACTTTTGAAAAAAAAACAAATGGAATTCAAGCAAATCGTTCCGGAAAAACTCTATTCGAAAACCTCAGACTTTTTCGAGTCGAAGGATAAATCTGACTTTAAGATTTCCGAAAATTCAGAATCTTCAACCCTTGTTGAATACACTGGCGCTAAAGCCGACCCCAATTCAACCATGAAATTATTCATTTACGAAGATCATTGTGATTTCGAATTCCAAAATATTCAAAACCTAAAAATAACCCTCAATTATAACGATTCTGAATTTGAAGAATGGATGAGTGGGAATTCAGATTCAGGAACTGAATTAGCAAACCAATTTCAAATTCGCTACAATGAACTTTTCGAAGCACGCATAAATGAAGGCGGAGATACATCCTTTGATGAAGACTTTCAAATTTACTTCATTGGAAGTTTCATTAACTATATTCTCAACGCAACGATTTACGAAGATTAATTTAAAAACAAAATACAATGAGCCACAAATGGAAAATCACCTTTAGCTTTGCCGCGGGTCCAATACCTAAAGGACAAACAGTCTTTGTAACCACTGAAAATGTGAGCACACGTCCTACTGAAGAAGAGATAAAAGAGTCTCTTCGCTCCGTTGGAATTGAAACCGACAATCCGTGGACAGGTATTGGCGGGACATATCGAGTTGATTAATGGAATTGTTTTTTTTAATAGTATATGCCAGACTCTAAATTCACTTTAAACATTCAATTTTTTCTTTCGGGATTTAATAAAGAAGATTACGATTACTTGACTGAAGATTCAAAAGAATTGACTTCCGTAAAAGATGAGATTGAAGGTAGCTTGATAAATAGCAAAATAATTCGTTCGGAAAATGACTATCCAGTCTACAAATTAATGATGCCCTCAGATGATGAAATTAAAAATGAGGGACAGGTTCTTTTTATTTTTCACGCTTGGATTCCTCTTAGCAACAATTCAGATGATGTAGCAAATGAAATCAAAGAATTCATTTGCAAATTATCAGAAATACAAGAAACTCTTGTAAGAGGATTTATCCTGCCAATGGAAATAGAAGAAATTGAAAACATGGACTCTGGAAATTGGGACAGTTTTATTTTGAAAAACAAAACTCAATACTTCACATTCAGAAACGGAAACGCAGATTAATAAATTATATCATGAGTAAATATTTAATTGCAATCGTAGAAGTTGACGAGTATTCCAGCGATAAAATTGCTGATTTATTGAATGACGACAACGTGATAGAAAGCATCAACGATGTCTTTTTTGGATACATCGACACACCATCTGACTACAGCTATTTTTGTTTCTCCACAGGACCATTTAGCAAGAATTGCTCAATCGTTTATTTTAAAGAAGTTTCCGAGAACACTGAAACTATTGAAGCTTCGGACGCAGAATCTGTTTTAGAGGTTATTACTGAACTGAAGCGAGATGTTCAACTCTATCTCATTAACGATTCAGATTTCAAGCTTATCAATGAAAATGATGGAACTCCAAGATTGCTCTCAGACATCTCGGATTTTCCAATTGAAGACATCAATGGTTCATGCCTTGATGTGGCTGACTTTGAGTAGCACAGGAATAAATGACTAAAACTTAAAAAAAATCCTACAATATGAGCACAAAAAACAAGATGCTAAAAGGACTTGAAATCTACGAAAAAGATTTTCCAGAATTAATGACTTTTGAAGATGCTGCTTCGGCTTGCGAAAAATTGGGTGATGGTTGGAGATTACCAACCATTCGAGAGCTATCGGAAATCATTCGAGAAGGCACTGAAATTTTAGGTGATTATAAGAGTGAAAGCTATTTGTCTTCAACTTTTTCAAGTTTCAGCGGACAACTTTGGCATTGCGTCCATAGCGAAATAAGCGGATTAGTATCCGAATTGGAGGACTTAGTAGGTTTGGAAAGTGATTATGTCGAAGGGCGAGTGAGGGCAGTCCGAAGTGCTGGAAAAAAAGATAATTCCTACCTCAAAGAAATTGCTGCAAGCATTAAAGAAAAAATGGACGATCAAAAAGAAAGCAACATCGTTTCTGAATCTGAAGGCCTAGAAATATCTCACGCTAATTTAACTGGGGAATATACCTGGTATGAAGCCACCGAAATCTGCAAATTAGTTGGAAAGGGTTGGCACCTGCCCGTTGATCCAGATGCATTGGAGTTTATATGTCAGAATATGGATCTATATGGGCATTACTGGACAGAAGAGACATCTGCTCTTTTTGGAGAAGAGGAAGATGACAAAGCAATGTCGGTCGAAATTGATGGCGGTTTATCTGGCTCCGATCTTTGCAGTAAAAACAATACAGCACAAATCATTTTTGTAAAAGATTTAGCTGAAGAATAAATAAAATTATCTCAAACGCACTTTCCATGAATATCTCACCTGAACAACTCAAAATCCTCATGAACCATCGAGGTTATGGAGTTGGTGAAGAACACCCTGATCAAGTTCATACACTTGTTATTGGCAACGAGTCCGGAATTGGAAATGCCTCAAATGTTGAAGAGTTTATCAAACATTTAGAAGGGAAAGAATTCATTCACAAGAATAATTCTGAAAACGGACGCATTCATTCTCCCTTTCTTCAGTTCATCTCTAGAATAGTTAGAGCTTTAGAAGGAAAACCGGGTAAATGGTTTGCGCCGAAAGACCAATGCGATGTTTGGGAAGAAATTCAAAATGGACATTTTTATTCTGAATCAGCGCAATTGGTAGATATTCGTCCGCTTCCTAGACTGAACGAATCTGTTTGGCCCTATGATAACATTCACGAGCGCAACTATTTGAATGGATTCAAAAATCTCAAGTCAAAAGATGAATTCGTTCAACATCTCATCAACCAAAAAGTACAATCCATTCAGGAGCAAATTCAATCATACAAAAACTTAAGGTACATCATTGCACCTGGAGCGGCCAACATGAAAAAGAAGTTTCTTGAATTGGTTTTTCCTGAAATGAAATTGAATGCTGTTGAAGTAAAAACATCCAACAAAACAATGACCTATTATCTTGGTGACACCGGGAAAATAAAGGTAATCGTTTGTCCGTTCTTCGACAGCAAAAACGGGATTGGCTATGAGGGATTAGAACGAGCCTTTGAATTATTGAAGTGAAATTGTAAAACCTTCGGTTTTATTCCTAATGTGTAATTTGAACTGCGTTGTGATTAACCAGTCGAAGACATTCGTTGCGATGCAACATTCGCCCAAAGGGCATTCGTGCATCGCACATTAGTTACTTCGCATTCAATCCTTCAAAAACCCAAACTTACCAGCGTTGTAATCTTCAATTGCTTCGCGAATCTCTTGTTCGGTGTTCATTACGAATGGCCCATATGCGACATAAGGTTCGTTTAACGGTTCACCGCTGAGAACGAGTATGATTGATTTTTTCTTAGCTGAAATGTGAATCGCTCCAGATTCATTTTTAAACTGCAAGTAATGATTCTCAGTCACTGTTGTTCCATTCACTTCCAACTCTCCATCTACTAGTAACAATCCCGAATTGTAATTCGCAGGTAATTCGAAATCTACAAATCCACCTTCGTTCAAATGCACATCGTACATATGAATGGGTGAAAAGGTTGAAGCAATTCCGTTCACCCCTTTGTACTCTCCAGAAACGACATGCACTTCACCTCCGCTGTTCGCCAAAGAAAATTTCGGTTTGTCTGAATGAACTATGCTCTGGTATTTCGCTGGAGCAAACTTGTGTTTCTTCGGAAGGTTAATCCACAACTGAATCATCTCGAAAGCTCCTCCCGAACGATTGAAGGTTTGCTCGTGATATTCTTTGTGAAGCACTCCACCTCCGGCTGTCATCCATTGAATATCGCCCGGACCAATAATTCCGTGATTGCCCTTGCTATCGTGGTGTTCAACAGATCCTTTGTATGCAAATGTCACGGTCTCAATTCCTCTATGCGGATGCACGCCTACTCCTTGTGAAATTTCCGATGGTGGAAAATCAACTTCCGCATTGAAGTCTAACAAAAAGAATGGCGACATGCGTTCTTCGAATCCCTTTCCATTCGGATAAAAATTCATCACCTTAAATCCATTTCCGACCATGTGTCGGTTTGTCGGAGAGAACACTCCTTCCACACCTCTCATTCCCAAACCCTCATTCCCATTCTGTTTCTCATTCTCACTCTTCTCACTATCGTTCCCACTAATCTTCGAAACAAAAAAAGCACCTACTGCCGCGAGCGCTGTGCTGACGATGAATTTCTTTCTGTCCATTTTCTTTGAGTTTGAGCGAATTTAACAAGAATGTACATTCACAATCGAAATTTCATTTCGATCAATCACTTCGTGATCAATTGCGCTGCAATCAATCGCTAGGCGAATAATAAAAATCGTCGAAGACATTCGCCCAACGGGCATTCGTGCGTGCACATTCGCCTGAAAGGCATTCGTGTTTTACACATTCTATCCTATATTTGCGCCGCACTTATCCAGAAAGACGGAGGGAATAGGCCCTTAGATGTCTTGGCAACCCGGTAAAGCAGGGTGCCAATTCCTACTTCGAAACAATTCGAAGGGAGATAAGAAAGGAAGTTTTCACTTCCGTCCCATTGGGCAGTGCAATACATGCTATGGGAATACAAGACGAAATTTCAAAACACATTTTACTTCTCGACGGTGCCATGGGCACTCAAATTCAATTGTTGAATTTGCAAGAAGAAGATTACCGCGGAAATGATTTTAAAGATCATCCCTCTTCGCTGAAAGGCAACAACGACCTGCTGTGCATGACACGTCCACATTTCATTGAACGCATTCACCTCAACTACCTCGAGGCTGGTGCGAACATCATTGAAACCAACACATTCAACGCGCAACGCATTTCGCTCGACGATTACGGTCTCTCGCACATTGCATACGAACTCAATGTCGCAGCAGCGAAAGTTGCAGTGAATGCTCGAAACAAATTCCAACAAGAACATCCAGACGCCTTGCCCGCATTCGTCGCTGGAGCAATAGGCCCTACTTCAAAAACATGCTCGCTTTCCCCAGATGTCGAACGCCCCGAGTTTCGTGCTGTGAATTACAACGAACTTAAAATCGCCTATCGTGAACAAGTGGAAGGCTTACTCGATGGTGGTGTTGATGCTTTGTTGGTTGAAACAATTTTCGACACGCTCAACGCGAAAGCCGCATTCCACGCCATTCTCGATGTGCTTGAAGACCGAAACCTTTCAGCAATAACAAAAGAAAATCCGAATGGCGATATTGCCATTATGGCTAGCGGAACCATTACCGATTTAGCTGGAAGAACGCTGAGCGGACAAACTGCCGCAGCATTCGCCGTATCACTGGAACACGTTCCGCTTTTTAGCATTGGATTCAATTGCGCTCTAGGTGCAGAACAGTTACTTCCACAAGTTTTGGCTTTGAAGTCGTTCACCAATGCGCACTTGAGCGCATACCCGAATGCAGGTTTACCTAATGCCATGGGCGGATACGACGAGAGCGCAGAGACCTTTCGCGATAAAATTCAATCGTTCTTGAATCAACCCGAACTACGAATCATTGGCGGATGTTGCGGTACATCACCGGCGCACATTCAAGCCTTACACTCACTCATTCATACCCCTTCGAACAATGACTAACACACTCTTCCTTTCCGGACTCGAAGTGGTTCGCATTGAATCGCAAGCCAACTTCATTAACATAGGAGAACGCACCAACGTTGCGGGCTCCATTCAATTCAAAAGAGCCATTCAAGAAAAAGACTACGTCAAGGCCATTGCTATTGCGCGCGAACAAGTCGAAAGCGGTTCTGTGATTCTAGATATAAACATGGATGATGCACTCATCGACGGTGTTGAAGCCATGCGCACCTTCCTGAATCTTTTGGCTGCAGAGCCCGATATTTCAAGGGTTCCGCTTATGATCGATTCTTCGAAATGGGAAATTATTGAAGCCGGACTTCAATGCGCACAAGGAAAATGCATTGTGAATTCGCTAAGCTTAAAAGACGGCGACGAACTGTTTATTGAACGCGCTAAGCTGACGCGTAAATACGGAGCTGCTGTGGTCGTGATGGCCTTCGATGAACACGGACAAGCAGATACGTTTGAACGAAGAACAGCTATCTGCGAACGCGCTTATCGTGTGCTCACCGAACAAGTGAACTTCCCACCGCACAACATTATTTTCGATCCGAATATCTTTCCAATTGGAACAGGACTCGACGAACACAAGCGCTACGCCATTGATTTTTTCGCAGCAACAACCTGGATTAAAGCAAACCTTCCTCACGCGAAAGTGAGCGGAGGAGTTTCGAATGTCTCTTTTTCTTTTCGCGGAAACAATGTTGTGCGCGAAGCCATGCATGCTTCCTTTCTTTATCACGGAGTGAAGGCCGGAATGGACATGGGCATTGTGAACACCGCGCAGCTAGCGGTTTACGACGAGGTGGATAAAAATTTAATGTTGAAGGTGGAAGATGTCATATTCAATCGAACTGAAAATGCAACCGAAGCTCTTCTTGAAATAGCACAAGAATTCAACACACAAAAAAATAAAATTGAAACCGTTGCAGCGTGGAGAAACGAGTCGCTTCAAAAAAGACTTTCGCATGCGCTTGTGCATGGAATAACCGAGCACATTGAAGCAGATGTGAAGGAAGCGCTATTTCACTACCCATCTCCGCTTTCCATTATTGAGGGTCCGCTCATGGACGGAATGAACATCGTTGGCGATTATTTCGGTAGCGGAAAAATGTTCTTGCCTCAAGTGGTAAAAAGTGCGCGTGTCATGAAAGCCGCAGTAGCTGTGCTTGAACCACAATTGCTCGCTGAAAAAGAACGCAACCCACTACAAGCGCAAGCAAAGAAAAAAATTGTTCTTGCCACTGTGAAAGGAGACGTTCATGACATTGGAAAAAACATTGTGAGCATTGTCTTGGCGTGTAACGGCTATGATATTGTTGATCTCGGTGTTATGGTTCCGAATGAAGTGATTATTGAAACAGCTATTCGCGAAAATGCAGATGCCATTGGACTAAGCGGTCTCATTACACCTTCGTTGGAAATTATGTGCGACTTGGCCGAAGACCTTTCAAGAAGAAAATTAAACTTCCCCATTTTAATTGGAGGTGCTACCACTTCGCGCGTACACACCGCTGTGAAGATTGAACCTCGCACACACGTTCCTGTTATTCACGTGAACGATGCCAGCAAAGTAGTTCCTGCCGTGCGCAGTCTCTTCAACAAAGAAGAAAGCGAAGCTTTCCTTCAACAAATAAAACTAGACTACGCTCGCGTTCGCGAAAACTACGAAAAACACCAGCGAGAAAAAAGACGTGTGTCTCTGAATACCGCGCGCAGCAATGCTTTCCAACCGACAGCAACACACATTCCTTTTCAACCTAAAAAATTAGGTGTACATAAAGTTAAATTTAGTTTGAAGGAAGTAGCGCCATACATTGATTGGACGCCCTTCTTTCAAGCGTGGCAATTGGCAGGGAAATTTCCGGAAATATTGAAAGATGAAATTGTAGGAGAACAATCTACAATTCTTTTCAAAGACGCGCAGGCCGTTTTGAATTCTTGGATTGAAGAAGAACGTTCAACCGAAGGAACGTTCGGTTTATTTCCAGCGCGAAGAAAAAACTTCGACGACATTGAAGTGTATTCGAAAGAATATTCGAGCTGCAAGGAAGACGTTACCTTCATTACCCTTCGTCAGCAAACCGAGAAAGCACAAGGCGTTCCGAATTTCGCTTTAGCCGATTTCATTTCGGAAGATGAGCAAGATTATATCGGGTGCTTCGCTGTAACCACCGGACATTGGGCGGAAGACATTGCAAAGCAATTTCAAGAAGAGCAGAATGACTACCAAGCAATCTTAGCGAAAGCCATAGCCGACCGCTTAGCAGAAGCCACTGCGGAATTGCTTCACGAAAAGGTTCGAAAAGAATATTGGGGTTATGCGGCAAATGAGCAATTGTCGAATTCCGAATTGATTTCTGAAAAGTACAAAGGCATTCGACCGGCACCTGGCTATCCCGCTTGTCCAGACCACGAAGAAAAACGAACCATTTGGAAGTTATTGAATGTTGAAAATGAAATTGGCATCTCCTTAACCGAGTCGTTGGCTATGTTGCCAGCTTCATCTGTAAGCGGCTATTTCATTGGTCATCCGGAAAGCAAATACTTCGGCATTGGAAAAATAGAAATCGATCAGGTGGAAGATTACGCTGTACGTAGAGGCGTGTCACTTGATGAAGCAAAGAAAATATTATCCCCCTTATTGTTTTAGTATGAAAGTCATTCAGCATTTAGAAGAAGCGAAACGCACGTTGTTCAGCATTGAAATATTACCGCCACTGAAAGGCGATAACATTCAGGAAATCTACACCACCATGAATGAACTCATTCAGTTCGAACCTGCGTTTGTAGATGTTACCTATCATCGCGAAGAATATGTTTTTCGCGATGCAGGTAATGGCTTGTTGAAGAAGCACACGGTGCGCAAGCGTCCGGGAACAGTGGGCATTTGCGCCGCACTCTCGAATAAATATCAAATCGATACCATACCTCATATTATCTGCGGTGGATTCTCGAAGCAAGACACGGAAGATGCTTTGATTGATTTGCATTTCTTGGGCATTGACAATGTGTTGTTGCTTCGCGGTGATGCTATAAAAAGTGAAGGAAGATTTGTTCCTGAACCCGATGGTAATCGCTATGCGAAAGAATTGGTTCAGCAAGTGGTGAACATGAACAATGGGAAGTATTTAGATCCTGATTTGAGCAATGTTCAACACACCAATTTCTGCATTGGGGTAGCTGGATATCCAGAAAAACATTTCGAATCACCGAACCAGCAAATGGACTTGAGTTACCTGAAACAGAAGGTAGATGCGGGAGCTGAATACATTGTCACGCAAATGTTTTTCGATAATAAAAAATATTTCTCTTTTGTTGAAGCTTGTCGCACTGCTGGCATAACTGTTCCTATTATTCCAGGATTAAAGCCGCTCAGCACTTTGTCTCAATTGAACATTTTACCGCATCACTTCCACATAGATATTCCACAAGAATTAACAGAACAAGTTTTGCGTGCGAAGAGCAAAGAAGAGATTCAAGAAATTGGAATAGCTTGGTGCATTGAACAGTCGAAAGAATTGAAGGCAGCCGGCGTTCCGTGTTTGCATTATTATACGATGGGAAAGGTGAAGGCGATTTCGGCGATAGCCTCATGTGTTTTTTAAACACGAATGTGACAAGCACGAATGCCCTTTGGGCGAATGTGCAAGCACGAATGTCTTCGACGGATTATGCATTGGATTACAATTCAACCAATCGCTTTGGAGTAGTAAAAAAGTCGTTGTGACTCCAAAGTTAAAAAGGAGTTTGTTTCTTTTAATAAAGCAAGTCGTTTCTAAATTTTAATATTTTATTTATATTTGTCAATCAAATACATTTTTTCTTTTTTAGCTGGATTTTTTTTTTAACTTGGTCGATTTTCAAGAGAAAAATATAGAACAGACTTTAATTATATTTTAGTGCTTGATTCTGAATCAGAAAAATAGGGAGATTGGCAAAAAGAAGAAAGTATTTATTTCAATCCGATAATTAAGAGTATCATGTTTAAAAATCCATTTTCATTCAAAGGCCGTATAAGAAGAACTGAATACGGTTTGAGCTTTATATTTTTTTACTTGAGTTTTGCAGTAGTTGGATTGATATCGAACTTTTCAGAATATATGCAAGTACTTAAACTGCTTCCATTCGCTTTTATTATTGCTGCTTATTGGTTCTTTATTGCTCAAGGCGTTAAAAGATGTCATGATCAGGGTTACAGCGGTTGGTATGTTATTGTACCATTTTTTATCTTTTGGATGTTGTTCGCTGACAGTCAATATGGAGAAAACTGGTATGGTCCGAATCCAAAAGGCTTTGGTAACCAAGAGGAAAACGATTTGATAAAAACTGACACTACAATATAAAATCACTTTTTTAATTGCTTTTAAGAATCAACATAATTAGTACTTATTCCGATATTAGAGACTTATCATTACTGAAATTATTCTAGGACTCAAGAAAGAATATTGTCGCTACTTAAGGTGGAATCCATATTTTTAATTGAACCTTTATTAGGAAATATTATTTATTTAACATGAACGAAATTCAACCTGCTAACAAATTAACCTTTGCGTTCGGAATATTGCTATTCTCTATGTACTTGCCACAAATTTTCATCAGTGGAATGGAGATAATGACGATAATAGGTCTATGCCTAGGTACATATAATATTTGGAAACATGGATTTGTCAATGACACGTCGAGTTGGAAAATTAAACCTATTGTTTTTCTTATTCCAATGGCGCTGTTTATTTTATTCTATGTATTTGTGGTAATTCCCAAAGTAAAACAATAAGCAGTAGCATACGTTGCTCCGCGACATGCCAATCGCATCTGAAATAGCGAACAAAATGCCACAAGTGCTTGAGCTGCTCGAGAAATTCAATGTGAGCGACGCATGGGTATTTGGCTCTGCGCAATCGAAGAATTTCAAGAAGGAAAGTGATGTCGATATTATGATTCAGTTCAACGAGAAACTCACTCCGCTTCGACTTGGAATGAATATGAACGATCTGAACTTTTCGCTTCAAAAATTATTTGATCGAGAGGTCGATTTAGTCAGTTTCAGTCATATTAAAAACCCGGCGTTCTTTTCTCAAGTAAGCGAGAACAGCACGCGCATTTACGGAGAAGAAAATCCAAGACTTTATTTGCGATACATGATGAATTGCATTGTGAAAATTCAAACATTCATGCGTCCTTGCAAGTCATTTCACGCCTATAAAAAAGACTTTTTAATTCAAGCCGGCGTTGAATGGAATCTCACAATACTTGGTGAAGCAGCCAAGCGTTTAAAGAATATTTCTCCAAATGTTGAAATTACAGATGTCGATAAAATCATTGGTACTCGCAACAAACTCATTCACGGTTATGATGACATTTCGAATGAAGAAGTGTATGCTATCGTCCGTAAAAACCTTCCTGAACTGAAGAGGGAGTTGAAGAAACTGTTGTAGAACTGCGTTGTTAGAACTTCGTTGTTAGAACTACGTTGTTAGAACTACGTTGTTAGAACTACGTTTTTGGAACTGCGTTGTTTGAACTCCGTTGTTTGAACTGCGTTGTGATTAACCAGTCGAAGACATTCGCGAAGCATTCGCCGAAGGCATTCGTGCAACGCACATTCTATTCCTTATTTACACAACCCGCTAATGCCTTGAACGTAATTCTGAATTACGCCAATTCGCTCAGGTAGATTATCTCCTTTGAAACCTTTGATGTCGGCGTAGGTTATGGTTGAAACGTATGCTGCTAAATACTTTGAGGAAAGCGGCATGTAAGACCAATGCCATTTCTCCATGCTGTAACCCGTTCTGTTCGTTTCCACTTTATCTGAATACGTTTGACAGAAACCATATTCGCCGGCATGTGCTTTCAGCCAATTGTAAATTTTCAATCCTTCTCCTGATTGGAAATAAATATCTTCCAACGAATTCAAATCAATATCTGTTCCCCAGTGATGACGAGAGGTTCCTGGCATAGAGCTAAACAACAAAATCTTATTTGCTGTAGCCAACGAGTCTTTCGTTTCTGCAAAATTAGTTTCCCACTTCCGTTCCCAAATTGCCTTTTGATCGTAAAATGTTCTTGTTCCCGAGATGATCAATAGATTCACTCCTTCAGCCAACGCCGCAGTGCGCATTTTCAAATAAGCGTTCAACACTTCTTCTTGAATGTGCATGGGCTTCGAGCAATATTCTGAAGGAACAGATACGAATCCCTTCGTTTCAGAAGGAGAGAATTTCCCAATTAAAATTGTCTTTGAAATTTCAACAGATGTTGCATTTTTTACAACCTCTTGCGTTTTTTGTTCTGTAGGCGCTGACTCTTTTTTTTCAGAAGACGTTTGAGGCGATTGACAAGACCACAATAACGCAGCTGCCAAAAAGAATGAAGCAAGTGTCTTCATTACATTTTCTGAACAAACTCGCTAAACACCCATCCTGTTGTACCGTCGATCAAACGAACGTGGTACCAAGTCTTTCCTGAAATAAACTCTAACAAGTCTGGAGAAATTTTAGCAAATCCTCTCGACTTTGATTTTGCATCTTGATAAGAAATATCATAGCGATATCCGTCTGAGCGTCCTTCTACCATAACCGCTTTTCCGCGAGGAAGAGAGAATACAAAAACACCGTTGTAATCGCTGAAGAAATCTGTCTTCTGCGTTAAAATGGCTTCCCCGTAATTTCCATCTGGAATAAACTCATCCAAAATAATAAGACCATCGTTCTTCTTCATCGACTTCACTTTGTTGGAAGTCGTACTATGATCAGCACGAAGAATAACTGAATTGCCGCTGACAACTGCATTGGCTGAAAAAGTCACTTGGTTTGTATTCGAAGATTGAGATTGCTCGGGAGTTGCAGTAGCACCACCATTCAATTCTTGTTCTTTTAATTTAAGCTCGCGCTCTTTCAGTTCGAGCTCTTTGGCTTTTAAATCATCGTTGCCTGAATTTCCGCAACTAGAAAGAAGAATAACTTGAAAGGACACTCCTATAATAAGAAGTCCCTTAGCGACAATAGATGATTTCATGATTCAGTAAAAGTTTAGATTTCAAATATAGAATGAAACAATTCTAGAAAAAACAATCGAAGAAGAAACTTTCTACTTACCAAACATGTCGCACGTCTCACATGACTCCTTCTTCTTGAAAAACAACCGCTTCACAACATAATACGTTGCACAAAGAATTACAGCTAGGGTAAGTGCGATTTGCATTAGCTGAAGATATGAAAAGTTAAGAGCGCTAATGTGTAAGCCATGAAGCCCATGTAGCCCATTTGAATGAGTGGCCACTTCCACGATTTGGTTTCGCGTTTTACAGCTGCGAAGGTGGCCATGCACTGCATTGCGAAAACGTAGAACACCATAAGTGAAAGTCCCGATGCAAGAGAGTATGCGGGTTTTCCGGTTTGAAGATTAATGTCTTCGCGCATTCGGGTGAGCAAAGATTCGTCTTCCTCGAAATTTTCTCCAGCGCTGTATAACGTTGCCATGGTTCCAACGAATACTTCGCGCGCCGCGAATGAAGTAAGCAAGGAAACGGTCATCTTCCAGTCGTATCCCAATGGTGCGAAAACAGGAGCTATTGTTTTTCCAGCTTGACCCAAATACGATTCTTCGATTTGTGTTTTACCTTGAGCCACTTGCTCTTCGTTTATTTTCGGAAAGGCCGCAAAAGCCCACAGAACAATGGATATAGCCAAAATAATTTTTCCGGCATCGAAGACAAACGCTTGAACTTTTTCCTTCAGGTGAAGCAAAATATTCTTCCATCGAGGCCAGCGGTATTCGGGTAATTCAAGCAATAAAAAACTCTTCTCTTTTGAGCGAATGAATTTGTTCATGACCATGGCAACAACTAGTGCACCTATAACACCCAAGGCATACATTGCGAAAAGAACAGTTCCTTGCAGACCAATAAATCCGTACATATACGTATTTGGAATCACCAAGTAAATGAGTAAAACGAAAACAGGAATCCGCGCAGAGCAACTGATGAGCGGAGAAACAAGAATCGTGATTAACCGCTCTTTCGGATTTCCAATTACACGTGTCGAAAGAATAGCCGGAATGGCGCATGCAGCGCTCGATACAAGGGGAACAATGCTTCTTCCGTTCAATCCGAATGGACGCACCAAACGATCCATAATGAAGACCACGCGTGTCATGTAACCGGTCTCTTCCAACACACCTAAAAAGAAAAACAGAATAGCTATTTGTGGAACGAAGATGAGCACTCCTCCTACTCCAGGCACAATGCCTTGGGTAATGAGATCGGTGAAAATACCCTCAGGCATTTTCGTCTGTAGGTATTGACTGAAATTCAGAAACACGCTATCGATCCAATCCATGGGAATAGCAGAGATGCTGAACATGAATTGAAAAATGAGGAACAACACAATGCCGAAAAAGGCGTATCCCAAAATCGGATGCACCAACAGCTTGTCCACTTTCGTGGTGAATGAATGTCGAGTTACTCCAACAAACGAAGGCACCTCTTTCAATCTATTTACAATTGAAGTCTTTCTACTTTCCGCATCTCGTCGAGCTTCCGCGATATTCAGATTTTCTTTCAACGGGAAAGAAATAAATTTCTCTACCGGTTGAATGTTGCATGCTGAAATGAAATCGATCAGCGCTTGCTTCCCCTCGCCTGTTCTTCCATTGATTTTCAAAAACGGAATTTGATTGAAAGCGTTGGTGAGTTCTTGCGGACTGACTGACTTACCAATGAGCATGTCGTTCATGGTAAGCACGCCAATGACGGGAATATCTAAGTCGCTGATTTGTGTAAGGATAACCAGGTTCCTTTCAAGGTTGGTGACGTCAACGGTCACGACAACCAGTTCAGGAAAGTCAGCGTGTTGTTTGTTGTGAAGAATTTCCGAAACAATTTTCTCTTCTTCGGAATAGGCGTTGAGGCTGTATGCACCGGGAAGATCGAGCAGTTCAGCGACTCTTCCATCGGGAAGATTAAATTTCCCCCAATGTTTTTCCACGGTTACACCGGGGAAGTTTCCCACTTGTTGATTCATGCCTGTAAGCAGATTGAACAACGAGGTTTTAGCTGTATTTGGGCTGCCGACTAGGGCAATTTTGGTACACATGTTTTGTTAGCAATCGATGGTCTCTATAAGCGAGGCCTCGTCTTCGCGCAGCGAAAGTACGGCACCACCGGCATCAATTGCAAATGGTCCGCGGAAAGGGGCTCTGAAGAGCACTTGCACGCGCTTTCCAGGGTAGAATCCCATCTCAATGAGTTTCGCTCCCATGGCATGTTCGGCCACACTTACAATTTGTGCGTATTGTCCGGGTAGGTATTGCGCCAGTGTCTTCTTCACCATACAAATTTACTTTATCGGTTAGGAAGGGCTATACCTTAAAAGTGGTATTTGGGGAAAACCGGAGGTTTTATTCCTACTATGTAATTGGAAAATCGGAGATTTTATTCCTACGATGTAATTGGAAAATCGGAGATTTTATTCCTACGATGTAATTGGAACTCCGTTTTTCTCAATCCACGAATTAACTGCTACGCGAAATTAATTGTGAAAAAGGAATTACAAAGTAGGAATTATGAAATAGGAATAAATCCGAAGGATTTCCCATTACGAAGTAGGAATAACGAAGTTCCAATAACGAAGTTCAACCATCCTCCGTATATTTGCCTCTCTCTTTGAGAAAGGGGGTATAGCTCAGTTGGCTAGAGCGCTTGCATGGCATGCAAGAGGTCATCGGTTCGAATCCGATTATCTCCACTTAAAATTCCCGTAAGTTATTCATTTTGAACTTCTTACGGGTTTTTCTTTTCAGTTTATGCCACATTTATGCCACATTTTTGGGGTTTCGATTGAAAAACCATTTCCATTTAACGCTTCTTTGTTTTGAAATTACATCTTGAAATTCACTTTTGAAAATGACCCGTTTTTCTTGAGACAAGATAATCATTCCTTCTGGAAATTGAAAAGCTGACATCTCATTCTTCATTCTCAACATTAAAGTCCGAAGAGATATGTTTAACATCAAACATTTGCCACTAATTCGAAATACTGTCTTTTGTTTGATGTCAAACATTTGCCAATAAACGCAACTTACTGTCTTTTGTTTGAAAATAATGTCTATATTTGATTCCTTAATATAAGAATCCTGACTGAAACATATTTAATAGAAAAACTAAAAAGCCACTTCAAAGGCCGAGATGTATTTAGCCGAGAGGAGCTTTTTGAATTCTTGCTACGGATTAATCCCAAACTGCAGGAGTCCACTTTCCGTTGGCGGATTTTTGATCTGAAGAAAAAACATATTCTCCGTTCAGTATCCAAAACAAAGTATACATTACAGTACCAACCAGCTTTTATTCCGTTTATTGAACCAAAGCTGAAAGCACTCTACAAGGATGTGAAGAAAAATTTCCCGCACACAAAAATATGCGTGTGGAATACAAAATGGCTGAATGAATTCATGCTACACCAACCGGGGCGATTCCTAACAATAATCGAAGTGGAAGCCGATGCAGCATCTTCCGTTTTTAATTATTTTAAAGACACGTCGCACAAAAATGTTTTCATTGATCCGCAAATAAAAGAGATAGAAAATTACCTCTATGACGATCTTACGTCAATTGTTGTATTGAGTCTGGTAACAAAAGCACCAACCGTTATGGTAGATAGTGTTGTTACAGCATCGCTCGAAAAAATATTAGTTGATATTTTCAGTAATCCGGAACTGTTCAACACTTTTCAAGGACAAGAACGAAATCTTATTTTTGAAAATGCCTTTAGTAGAAATAGCATC
>CANIBZ010000033.1 GCA_947466425.1 Flavobacteriales bacterium | reverse complement strand
GGTGAAGCAGCCACAGGATATGTGAATTATTCCGATGAGAATAAAGTAAGCTTTTCAGATATTGGAGGAAGGGTTCTGCCTGATGCTTTAACTGGAAATCCGACTGGATTCAACGTGAGTTTGTTTCCGAATGAGAGTTATTGGTTCAATGAAAGTTCGCGCATTCTTTTCGATTCGCATTATTACAATGTAGCTTGGTTGGGAAAAGAGAACAAAATATACAAGAGTCTAAACGGTGGTCAGTCGTGGTCACTTCAATATACATTCGGAACGACAACAACGAATAACGTTATTTGGATTGAACAGTCATACACCAATGCCGATGTGTTGTATGCTCAGCAGCGGATTGGAAGTACAATGAAGCTTTGGAGAACAACAGATGGAGGCGTTACTTGGAATCAGGTTGCTTTGCCGTTGAATCAAAACAACATGGTGTTCACTTTAGGAAATACACCCCAAGAGTTTTGGTTGGGCTATACCAATGCGAACAACTCGCAAAAGGTGTATTACACCAACGATGGTGGTGCGAATTATCAGAACTGGTCAGGGTTGGCAATTGGTTCGGATAAAATTTGGTCTATGTGTGCGCAATTGGGCACCAATGCAGGTGTCTACGTTGCATTGCTTCACGGAAGAGTGCTATACAGAAATGCGAGTATGTCTGAATGGATGGAATACAGCAGCGGACTTCCAGCGGGTACGGAACCTATTCGAATTGTTCCATTCTACAGAGACAATAAATTACGTTTAGCAACATGGAATTTGGGCGTGTTTGAAGCGCCGCTTTTTGAACCTTCATCGTTGTTGGTAGATTTCGCCGGTGAACGCGGAACGTTTGTTTGTCCGGGCGAAACCATTCACTTCGTAGACCACAGTGTGGCTTCGGCCAGCGCGACTTATCTCTGGAGCTTCCCCGGCGCAACGCCTTCAACAAGTACAGAAAAATATCCTACTGTCGTCTATGATGCAGCAGGAGTCTTTGATGTAACCTTAGAAGTGACCGATAACGGAAACACCGCTTCGAAAACAAAGTCGTCGTATGTGCAGTCTACTACCCCAAGCATGGATTGCGTTTACAAGAATTTTGAAGACGGTAGTATGCCAACCGAATGGACGTTCGGTCATAGTACCGGCGGTGGAGATGTCTTTGCAATAAGCGATTCTTGCAGCGCATATGGACAAGGAAACTATTCACTTACTTTTCCAAATTACTGGGTAGACGTTGCTGGAAATAGAGACGAAATAATTTTAGAAAAGCAAATTACTTTTTCGAATGGAGGAGGAACTTGGGCGTTAGATTTCGATGTTGCCTATGCGGAGTATGGCGGTCAGTATAGCGATACCTTGGCCGTATTATTAAGTACAGATTGCGGAACCACCTGGAATGAATTGTATGTGAAAGGTGGACAAACCTTAGCAACGGCACCCACCAATACAAATTATTTTGTTCCAACCTTGGATCAGTGGCGCTCGGAAGAAGTTGACATTCAGAGTTCCGTTTGGTTAGATGCTGAAGTTCTTGTGGCATTTCAAAACCGAGGGCGTTTTGGGAATAATATTTACATAGACAATGTTGGTTTATGCACCGTGAATGATGTCAATGAAATGGATTTGAATGAGATTAAATTTTATCCGAATCCAACGAGCAATAGGAGCACACTTTCTTTCAACAAGCCAACCGATTTCAAAAAAGTTACCGTAACTGATTTAGCAGGAAGGGTGCAAGTTATACCGATGGTGAAGACATCAACTCAATTGGATTTTGATTTCAGCAAACTCGCAACGGGTGTTTATTTGATTCAGGTTGAAACGAATTTCGGAATGGTGGTGAAGCGAATGGAGAAGCTTTAATGAAAGGCAGGATTGTTCACGAACTCCATGTCTGTTAAGGTTTTCAAGAAGGCTACTACGTCTTCCATTTCTTGTTGAGTCATTCTTCCTTTTACCGCGAAGTACAAGTTCGGATCGAGGTTAGCGCTGTAGTGGAATCCCGTGTTGTAATGTTGAACGCATTCCAACAACGACTGAAATCTTCCATCGTGCATGTACGGAGCCGTAAGCTCAACATTGCGCAATGAAGGCGTCTTGAATCTTCCGTAATCGCCCTGATTCAAGGTAATGCGATAACGTCCTTCATCTGCAGAAATGCTGTCTAATCCGGTGTTGCGAAATTCGAAATCGCTGAACGTAGATCCCATGGAATGACAGTGCACACAATCGCCTTTGTCCATGTCTTCGAAAATCGCTTTTCCATTTAATTCTTGAGCAGTAAATAACACTTCTCCGCGCATGTATTGATCGTATTTTGAATTTCCGGAGATCAATGTTCGTTCGAATTGAGCAATGGCGCGCATGATGTTTTGTGAAGTGACTTCAGAACTTCCGAACGCTGCTTTAAAAAGTTCGGGATATTCTGCATGTCCATTCAATTTGGCTACAGCTTTTGCCATAGTTTCATGCATTTCAATCGGATTCGTGATGGGCCCCATAACTTGACTTTCCAGTCCGTTTGCTCCACCGTCCCAAAAGAATTTCGTTTGCCATCCGAGGTTAATTAAGGGCATGGCATTTCTATTTCCATGTATGCCGTCAATTCCGGTACTGAATTGTGAAGTCTCTGAAAATCCGTTAGCTTGAATGTGACAATTAGCGCAGCTTTGGGTATTGTTTCCAGATAAAATTGGATCATAAAACAGACGTTTTCCTAGCGCCACACCTTCAACCGTTAAGGGATTGGAGGAAGGAATATTCATGGGTGGAAGTCCTTCCGGAATGACTAGCGAATAGAGCGTTGCAGCAGGAGTATCTTCTTCACATTTGGTGCACGCAACAAAAAGAAGAGGAATCAGAAAAAGGCTTGCAACGATTATTTTTTTCATTCTACTAAAAAGACAAATGCGTTTGCTGAAAAGGCATTGGGGAAGTTCGCGCGAAGCATGTTTATCCAAGGAATGTCTTGGGTTGAAATACTTTGGTGGTTGTTGTTGCCCGTAAATGCTACGACATTCGGATTACTATACAATTTATTCAAATCAAATTGAAGTTGAATGACAGATGAATTGTTATCGACATGAAGATCAAGAGGCAATGAAACTGGCGCTAATGCCCGATCTGTCCCGTAGTGATAAATAAGGGGTTGTTCTGTCCCGGAAGTGCTTGAGGTAAAGTACCCCTCATGCTTGAAGAAAATGTATCCAGTGTTCCATGTCCAAATCATACCGTACATAGGATCTAAATCTCCTGCCTGATCTCCTGAATGGTTGTGAAGAGAATCGACGCCTAAATTGAATTCCAATGCAGTGTAATGTCCATCTGGAATTTCAACATCTCCCAATTCCATTGAAGAAGGAACCGATTGATCAATGAGCTCGTGTCCATAAAGTTCAACGCGTTCACCGTTTTCATTCACTAGCGACATGTGTGAGACGTAGTATTTCAATAGATAGGCATGATAGGCTTCTCCGGCAGCGTTGGTGTGAGTGCTATCTAAATGGAACGCGCTTGTTCCAATAACATTCGTGACATTCACGCGAGTGAAAGATTTACATTTTATTCCCAGGTCTTTGCGACAGGAAGAAATTGCCCCCATACAAAGTGCAAGAAGGAGAATGCCGAATTGTTTCATTCTTCGAAAATAACATGAATTGTGTTCGACAACTTAATTATACCGAGATTTGTAATTGAAAATCATTGCCCCCGTAGTTTAACAGGATAAAACGGCCGTTTCCTAAACAGCTAATCCGTGTTCGAGTCACGGCGGGGGTATTTTTTCAACGACACACCTTTGTTAGCAATACCTTAACAATTGAGGAGGTGTCCTAACGTTAACTTTACAAAAAGCTCTTCTATTTTTAATTATCATAACCTCTGATTAATATCGGATTTCTCAATGCGGGGTAATCTTGCACCACATTGATTGGTAATGAAGACATTAAAATTTCTGACTGTTTTATTCGTCCTATGCCTGAGTTTAAAAGGTAATACTCAAGACGGTTTAGAGGGCGTAATAGTTGAGAAATTCTATGTTTCTACCGAGGCCGATAACGCTGGGAAATTGTACAGCGGGGATTTACCAAAGGGCAGCGTTACTTATCGAATTTACGCAGATCTTAAGCCGGGTTACCGCTTTCAAGCGGCTTATGGAACGCCAACCCATCCGCTCATTATTCAGTCATCAGAGAAATTCTTCAACCACATTGAAGATGGAAACATTCAACCGAACATTATCCCTGAGCGTGCTTACAAAAAGAACATTGCTTTATTGGATTCGTGGTTGTCGGTGGGTGCATGCTCAGCGGGGCATCTGGGTATATTAAAGGAAGCCGATGACACCATAAGCGATAAGTATTTGATATTCGAAAAGGGTTATTTCAGAAACAAAAAGAAGATGATTCCGCTTTATGAAAAAGATGGAATGAAGCGCGCGGAGTTTGTTCCGTTTCCTACGTTTTATCAAATGGATTCCTTGTCTTTTGTATTGGGTTCTTCAACACTTTCCAACAAATTAAAAGTAACCAACGGAGCTTGGGCGTGTTTGGGCAAAGGATCGGCAGGTGCCGATTCGCTCTCAACTAATTGCGTGCTCATTGCGCAATTGACCACACAAGGAAATTTGAATTTCGAATTGAATTTACTTATCGGAGCGCCGAATGGCACTTCACAAAAATACGTTGCGAAAAATCCGGTGGGTGAAGAAAGCGAATGGACACACCCGGACTTGATTTTCAATTCGGAAAGAAAAAAAAATAAATCAAAGAAAAAATAAATCAGATGAAAAAAAGCTTACTACTTATTGCCACAGTTTTCACTTCATTCATGGCGTTTGCACAAGTTGGGTTGGAAGGAATTGTGGTGGAGAAATATTATGTTTCAGATGCTGCTGATTCAACAGATGCTGGTGACAACGGTGCTGTATATCCTTTGCATGTAGGTTCTACTACCTACAGAGTGTATGCGAATTTGCTACCTGGTTACAAGGTTATTCAAATGTTCGGATCTCCTCAACACACGTTGAATGTTCACACCTCAACAGCGTTTTACAATGACCCAAACTATGGTTTCAAAGTATATCAAGCTACCAGTGTAAATAACACCAAGAAAAACACGACGTTGATCGATTCTTACTTTACCATTGGTGGAGTAGCGAACGGTCTTTGTGGAGTTTTAAAGACGGAAGACACCGACGGTACCATAGGAAACAATCAAGGCATCTTAGCAAACAACGATGCAACGGCAGGTTTGATGATAACAGGAATTGACGGGGTTGATGGATTGATGCCAGGCGCTCCAATTATCCCGAATGTTTTAGGAATTACAAGTGAGTTAGATATTTTCGATCAAACGGTTGGAAACGATTTTACGACCAACGGCGCGGCTATTGCGGCATTGGGCGGAATGGACGGAGTTACACCAAGCAATCACGTGTTGTTGGGACAATTCACAACAGATGGAATTTTCAGTTTTCATTTGAACCTTCAGCTATCTACTCCTGTTGCCGGAGAGAGTCAAATTTTTGTAGCTGATTCAGCATTAACCGGCGAGTTCGTAGACACGACTTTGGTATACACATCACTTCCTCCTGTAATCGATGCAGTTGAGTCAAATAGCATGGTATCAAGCGTAGAGTTTTCGGCTTACCCGAATCCATGCGATAATCAATTGACTTTGATTCAATCGAACAACCAAGTAGACCGAGTGTCTATGAAAGTTATTGATATCACAGGACGCACTGTAATGAACGAAATATACTGGAGCGCAAAGCATTCAGTAAACACATCGGATTTACCAAGCGGATTTTACACGGTTCAGTTGGAGAGAAAAGGACAAATTCACTCAGTGAAATTTGTAAAAAAATAAAAATTTAGAACCTTGTTGTTATGAAACACTTTTTTGTAGTCCTTTTTCTTTTCCTAGCTTCTCAGGTCGTTTTGGCTCAGGGGACAATAAGAGGAAAGGTTACCGATGAGAAGGGAGAATCTATGTTTGGGGTAATTGTTCGTGCAATAGAAAACGAATCTATCATTGCTCAAACAGATTTCGAAGGAACATTCTCGTTGAAGTTTCCAGATAACAAGCAATACACATTGAATTTTATTATTGTCGGTTACGAGAAATTGGAAGAGAAAATACAGCTGAAGGAAAATGCTGTCGAAGTGAAGGAATATACGCTGATTAATTCTTCCAACGTAATAAAAGGAATGGATGTCGTTGCAAAACGTGTAAAAGCGAACGACGGCTACATGGAAAAGATGAAAATGAATTCTGCCACAACGTTGGATTTCATTTCAGCGGAAGTCATGAAGAGGACAGGAGATGCGAGTGTGGTAAATGCCATTGCGCGTGTGTCTGGGGTTTCAACAAACGGTGGTTTAATTACAGTGCGTGGTATTGGTGACCGCTATGTTCGCACAACCTTGAATGGCTCTCGCATTCCAACATTAGACCCTTTAACCAACAACATTAAACTGGATATCTTCCCTTCAAGTTTGGTAGACAATATTGTTATTACCAAGACTCAGAGTGCTGAATTACCAGGCGATTGGGCGGGTGCTTATATTTCGGTTGAAACGAAGGACTATCCAGATAAGTTGGCTGTGAACATCGAATCGCAATTCGGATACAATGCGCAAACCACATTCAAGAATTTTATTACTTCAGACCGAAGCGGCACAGATTGGTTGGGCTTCGACAATGGACTTCGTATTCGAAACACAGATGGATTAACCGTTCCGAATTTAGACCCTTCAGGTTACCAGCAGATGGTGGCTCTAGGATTGGGAGATTATTTTGCACAACAAGGAATACACGGTTGGACGGACGGAAATGCGCAAGCCGATACGTACTTCCGAATGGGATTGGTGCAATTAGGACTTTTGTCTGCAGCGCAATTCAACGATCCAAATGCGGTTCAAAACGCGAGAGATCAGTACAACACTACCTATAAGCCTCAGGCCTTCAATACCATTAATCCGAATGGAACCAGCTACAACAACGGTTTCAACAACAACTGGAATACCAAGTACCGCAATGCTCCAATGAATTATTCGCAGAGCTTTAGCATTGGTGATCAAAAGATGTTGTTTGGAAAAGAGCTTGGATTTATTTTCGGATTTAAGTACGGTTCAGCTGTTCGTTTCGATCCGAATGGAATTTCACAGCGGGTAGGAGACGAGTCTTTGGGATTTTCTTTTGAGCGTCAAGATAACGCCATCATAAGCCGTGAAACAAATTCAATAAGTGCCTTATTAAACTTGGCCTACAAGCTGAACAAAAACAACAAGGTCTCATTTTTATTTATGCCTAATGTAATCGGAAATAATGATGTTGCGAGTTATGAAGAAATGCATATGGGCGTTTCTTATCAGGAAGCGAACGTGACTCGAAACATCTTTTACGAGCAACGCAAGCAAATGGTTTATCAATACTCTTCGCAGCATTACATTCCTTCGCTTAAATTGAAGTTGGATGTGAACGCATCTTACACCGATGGAAAGAGTGTTGCACCCGATTTTAAAGCAACACAATACATGCAGGTGTTGAATTTCGATTCGATAGCGAGTTATCAGTTTTCTCCAACTGCTGGAGATGGAATTCGCAGATATTATAGAAATTTAGATGAGAATATTTTCGATGGAAGAGTAGGTGCTGAATTGCCTTTAAAGTCATCGAAAGACGGCGCTGTTCGTAAGTTGAAATTCGGAGCGGCTACGCAACGTAATTACAGAAAAATTGACAACGATGAGTATCGATTGTTTGCTGGAAATAATTTGAATGTAGCTCCATTGACCGACGGCAATTTAGACAATTATTTAAGTCCGGATAAGTTTGTTATGCAGAATGGAACTGTTGATTATTTCTACAGACACTTTGACTTTGATCGAAACCACAGCTTTGGTCACAGCAATGTGCAAGCAGCATACGCCTTGTTAGATTATGAGCTGAATGAATCGCTACGTTTTTCAGGTGGGGTGCGTGCGGAGCACACAGACATTTTTACCGATGTAGATAAATACAACCAATTAGGTTATGGTTACAATGATATTCGAAGAGAAAACGTGGGTGGATTTGCTTTCGTGAACGCGGGATCGATTAACCAATGGAATTTCTTGCCAAGTGGAAGTTTGATTTATAAGTTGAAATCGAAAACAGAAACTCAAAGTAATTTGCGTTTTAACTACAGCCAGTCTGTTGCTAGACCAAGTATTCGTGAGTTAAGCGATGCGGCTATTTTCGATAATGAATTTAGAACATTGATTTATGGAAATTCAGATTTGAAAATGGTTCACATTGCGAATTATGATTTCCGTGGTGAAACCTATTTTGCAAATGGAGATAACATTTCTGTAAGTGTGTTTTACAAAGATTTTCATAACCACATTGAAATGGGTTTTGGAAGTGCAGGTATTACCTGGGACAACATAGATCATTCAACGGTTCGTGGTGTTGAGTTGGAAGGAAAGAAGCAATTGGGCAAGCATTTCGAGTTTCGTGCGAACGTGACCTTGGTCAAATCAAGAGCGGAATTTATAAGAAAGGATTTACAAATTATTGATGGTGTTAAAGTGTATACCATAGTGGATACGATTTACCGACCTATGTTCGGACAAGCGCCTTATTTGTTCAATTCAATCCTTACGTATTCTGCAGATTCATTGGGCTTAACAGCTACTGTGAGTTACAATGTACAAGGACCTCGCTTGGTTATAGCCGGATCGGTAAAGGGAAGACCAGATGTTTATGAAATTCCACGTCATTTGGTTGATTTCAAATTGAGTAAAACCATTGGCAAGCACTACGTAGCAAGCATTACGGTTCGCGATATATTAAACGCACCTGTTCGCCGAGCATATAAACTTCCGAGTGGTTATGTAGATTATGACCGTTTCAGATACGGAACGAATTTCTTGGTCAGCTTCGCATACAAACTCTAATTATCGATTGAGATGAAGACATTTATTACCACGCTATTTATTTCACTGTTTGCTGCGCATTATGCTTCAGCGCAATTGGAAAAAGTTATTGTAGAAAAATATTATGTGAGCGACGCGAATGACGCAACCGATGTTTCGGGTGGTGGTGTTCCTGTTGGTTCTACAACATATAGAATTTATGTTGATCTAAAACCAGGAACAGTTTTGAAGCGAATCTACGGAGATGCAAATCACCCGTTTTCTATTTCGAGTTCTGATGTGTTTTTCAATAACATACTCGACGGACAGACTTTCGGAAAAGATTTCATAAAAGGAAGGTATTTGGAAAATACGGTTGCGTTAGATACCTGGTTAACACTTGGGCAAACCGCTAAGCAAGGAACAAAATACTATTATGGAATTTTGAAAGACCAAGACACTGATGGTTCATTTGTGGGTGGTGCGAACAACGACGGAGGAAGCGCCGCTGTAGCCACTGGACTAATGATTAATCAAGACCCTTCTTGTGGTATTCCCTTAACCGTTGCAGACGGAATGGATACGTTGAATTCTGCTCCAACCAACTGGTACAATGCTGGAGTTTTAGACTTTCTTTCTGGAGTAGATACAACCATGTTTGGTTCAGTGACTCCGCAAAGTTCTTTTCTGAGTTCTGGTTTTGAATTGAGTTGTTCGGGTGTGCATGGAACGATTGCAGATAGCAATCAAGTGATCATTGCGCAATTAACGACAATGGGCGAGTTGGCCTTCAACATAAATATTACGGTTGAAGAACTGGTGAACGGTGTTCCAACCTTGGTGAATTATGTGGGCACAGATTCGTTATTGGGCGAAAATGAAATTTACAATTCATATTTAAGTTACCCGTATTCATGCGGATGTACCAACCCGAATTTCTTAGAGTATAACTCTTCCTTTATTTGTTTGGAAGAGGGCTCTTGCATTACACCGGTTGTTTTCGGATGTACTGATCACATGGCCTGTAATTATGACCCTGCAGCCAATTTGAACATTCAGGAATTGTGCTGCTACCCCGGATCTTGCGCGGGCAGAAACATTGAAGAAGTTTGTCCGTCGTTAATGGGCGACAACTTCGATATAAATCTTTATCCGAATCCTACGAGCAGCGACATTACTTTGAATATTGTTGCAGGAGCTGCTAACGATTGGACCTACGAGGTATACAACACTTACGGATCGGTTAAGCTTTCTGGATTGTTTACTTCAACAGATTTGAATGTAGTCATGCCGTTGAGTATTTCGAACTTGGATCCAGGAATGTATCAGTTGAAAGTTTCGAATGGAGAAATGAGTAAGCACAAATTATTTATAAAGCTATGAGAAACAAATTGAATAGAATTTGCGCAAGTTGGCTTCTTGTATTCGGCGTGATTGCTTTAGTTGGTTGTGCAGATAAAACCGATGAACCGCGTGTAATAGAAACCAGTACAGTAACCGATGTAGATGGAAACGTATACAAGACCGTTAAAATTGGTAACCAATGGTGGATGGCGGAAAACTTATCGGTGACACATTTCAACGATGGAAGTGCATTGGATTTCTTCGCGTTGAATGATGCCGATACCCTTTGGGCGAATGCAGCTAATCCGAGTTACACCGTGATTAACGATTCTTTGTTCGGCTATCTCTACAATTTCAATGTGGTGGAAAATGTAAAGAACATTGCACCTGAAGGTTGGCATGTTCCAACAGACGAAGATTGGAAAACCTTAGAAAAGGAAATCGGCATGTCGGAAGATGAATCGAATGCACTTGGTTGGAGAGGCAGCAATGAAGCAGAGAAATTGACAGTGAAATATTCACGCGGGTGGCCAGAGGGATCGGCTTTATTTGGTACCGATGAATATGGATTTCAGGCGAAGCCTGCCGGTTGCAGATTGTTCAATGGCGAAACGAACTATCAAGGAAATTTAACTCTTTGGTGGTCTGCCTCAACAAATGGTAATGAGGCTTGGTACAGATACATTGATGCAAATCAAACTCGAATTTTCAGACAACACACTTACAAAGGATACGGCATGAGTATTCGTTGTGTAAAGAATAGCTAAGATGAAAAATTACTTTTTTGTTTTTTTGTTTTTGATTGCTTTTGCAAGCAACGCCCAAAATAAACCAGCTTTTGGTGTGTATTACAATCCGTCATTTACCAGCAGAATTACACAAGCCAATAGCGATTTAAACTGGTTGAAAAAAGAGTGGGATAAGCTCGAGTCGGGAAGTGTAGGATATTCTGTTGGGGCCTTTGCAGAGCGAACTCTTTCATCTAAATTGAGTTTACGAGCAGGTGTAGGATTTTCCACGTTTGGAGAGCGAGTAGATTCGTTGAGCGATTTTGGAATAGATAAGTATAAAACAGATTACCGCTTTATGGAAGTGCCTTTTGTTGCGAGTTATTATTTTGGAGAAAATAAGAACAGAAGACCTTATTTCTCTGCTGGATACACCATGAATTACTTCTTGAATAAGAGCATTACTTATTCCATGGTTGGATCCAACCGAGAGGAGAAAACAATGATTAAAGGCGATGAAAAATCAATCAATCATGCTGTTCGATTTGCATTCGGATTCGACTTTGTTTTGGATAAAAAATGGAGTCTTAGAACCGAAATCTTCGCGAATCAATTTGTTTCTTCCTTAACAAACGACGGGGTTCGTCGTATGCCGTTTTCTTCTGGACTGTCTGTTCAGCTTAGAAAAAAATAGTCTTGATAAACAGACTCGTGTGAAGTGCAAGATGTGTCGTTAACAGAGTGTTAAGTCGTGTTAATGAAACCTCAACTTACGGGAAAAATCTTTAACAATTTCGCAATTTAGATTTCATTCTGACGGATAATATCAAGCGCATCTTTGCGGAAAATTAATCTACTCTTATGAAAACTAAACAAACAATTCTAAAAGCTTTTGCCTCTGCAGCATTAGCAATTGGTGCTTATGCGAGTGCAGATGCCCAAACTAACTTAGGCGCTTCATGCGGTTGTCCAGTAGTCGGATCACGCACAGAAGTGACTGTTTCTTCATTACCTGGCTATACTGCAATTGCAGGTACTTACGGTGGTGAATTAACTTCAGGCGCAGTATTCACTTGCGACAAGACTTATATTTTAGATAAGAAAATTTACATTCCAGCTGGACAAACATTAACCATTGCTCCTGGAACATTAATCAAAGGTGCTACTGCTGCAACTTCTTCTGAAGCTACTGCATTGGTAATTGAGCGTGGTGGTAAAATCATTGCTTCTGGTACAGAATCTTGTCCAATCGTTTTCACTGCTCAAGCAGATCCAATGGATGGTACTTATCCTATTTCAAACACAGGTAAATGGGGTGGAGTTGTTATTTTAGGTAAAGCATCAAACAACTTGACTTACGCTGCAAACGGACCATACGTTCCTGGTGCTGGTAATGGTAAGTTGGCTGTTGCTGATGGATTAGGAGTAATCGAAGGTTTCGCTACTTCAAACCCACAAGATCGTCACGGTGTATTGTTAGGAACAGGATCAGTTACAACTGTTGCTGGTGAAACAGTTGGTACATTCGATGACAACGACAACTCTGGAATTATGAAGTATGTTTCTATTCGTCACAGCGGTGCTATCTTGGCTGTTGGTAACGAAATTAACGGTCTTACATTGGGTTCAGTTGGTCGTGGTACAACGTTAGAGCACATTGAAGTTGTTTCTTGCGGTGACGATAACATCGAGTTCTTCGGTGGTACTGTAAACGTAAAATACATTTCTACTCTTTTCGGTAACGATGATATGTTCGACTGGGATTTGGGATGGTCTGGTAAAGCACAATTCCTTTTCGGTATGAAATCAGATTTAACATCTAGTGTTGATTCTGACAATGGATTCGAAATGGATACTGATGACCAAAAGTCATACAACTCGCCATATGCTCTTCCAGTTATTTACAATGCTACTTTGATCGGAAACGCTAAGACTACAGGCACTTCAGATAACTCTGGTTTGGCGGGTATCATGGCTAAAGAATTCACAGGTGGTGAAATCTACAATTCTATCATTGCTAACTTCAGAGAAGGATTCAACTTGGTGAAAGCTGTTCCAAATACAAACTTAACTGCAGGTGCTAGAAGCTATGCTGCAGGTGGAGATACTTGGCACAACTGGACCAACATTGCAGGTACTGCTTCTGTAGGTACTGGTAATGGTTCTCAACGTTTGAAAGTGAAGTGTAACACATTCGTAGGTTGCACAAAAGGAATTACTTTCGGTGCTAGCTCTGCTTCGAGCGGAACTGAATTAACTGCTGCTAACTCAAGTGATGCATCTATTGCTGTTGGTGTTGAGTACACTCAATTCACAGTAACAGATAAGAATGATGTTGTTGCTGGTAACGCATTACCAGGTTTCGATTATTCTTTCACTGCAAACACAACCACTAACGCATTTACTGCTAAGAACGACGTTACTCCAAATCCAGCATTGTCTGTATCGGGTTGCCCAGTTGCTCCATTCGACGGTTTCTTCGAACCAGCTAGCTACCGTGGTGCATTCTCTTCTGTAAACGGTGAAAACTGGTTGTCTAACTGGTCTTACTCTCAAGTTTTAAATTCAACAAAAGGTGTTCGCTCTTGTGCTACTGACTTGAATTTAGACGGAACTACAGACGTAAATGACTTCTTAATTTTCGCTCCGGCATTCGGAACTTCTTGTAACTAAAAAATAGAAAATTTGGTCTCTGCAACGCCCACAATTTGGTGGGCCTTGCGGAAGCCTTAACAAAAAAAATATGAAAGCAATAAAGTTTATACTTGGATTAGGCTTGATGGTAGCATCGTCGAGCGTTTTCTCACAAGGCTTGCAAGGCATAGTCGTTGAGAAATATTATCAGGCAGACGCAAACGACGTTGCAAACGCAACAGCGAACAGTGCCGTTACGCCTTTGACCACTAACTCGGTTACTTACCGTGTTTATGTTGATATGGCTGCTGGTTATAAGTTCAACAGCTTATTCGGTAACGCATCTCACAACTTAACAGTAAACACCACTACAGGATTTTATAACGATCCTTCTTATGGTGTATCCTTAAACCCAGGAACTATTTCTGCAACTAACATCAGAAAAAACACGGCTATGATTGACTCTTGGTTCACCACTGGTGGAGCAGCAGGAACAAAGGCTGGTGTTTTGAAGTCTCAAGATACTGATGGAACTGTAGGTCACGCTACTGGATTATTAGCAAACAACCCAGGCGGATGTTTCGGTCTTCCAATCATGGGTGCTACAGGTCAAGATGGTTTCTTACCAAGTTCAGGAACAACGTATATTGTTCCAAACGGATTAGGTTTAGGAACTGCATTAGATGTTTTGGATCAAACGAACGGTGGATCTATCGTTCTTAACAACGGTTCTATCGCTGCATTGGGCGGTGTTCAAGGTCCAACTTCTTCAAACATGGTTCTTGTTGCTCAATTCACCACCAACGGTCAATTGAGTTTCGCATTGAACTTGCAAATTCAAAACATTGCTACAGGTGTTGCAGAGAACTACGTTTCTTCAAACCCAACAGGGGCTGAATTAACTCACTCAACGCTTACTTTGGTTCCAAACGTTGCTCCAACAATTTCGCTTACTGCTCCTGCAGCAAACATCATCAATGGAACTGCTATGACTTTCACAGCTACTGCTGCTGATGCAAACGGAACTGTTTCAAGTGTCTCTTTCTACTTAGACGGTGTGTTGTTATCAACTGACAACACTTCTCCATACAATGCTTCTTACACAGCTGCTGCAGGATCTCATACCTTGTATGCGGTTGCACTTGACAACGATTGCGTAAGCACAACTTCTTCTACTGTATCCTTCTCTTCCGCAGCTAACCAAGCTCCTACTGTAACTGTAACTGCTCCTACAACCACTGTTGCAGGAACTGTTTTAACATTTACAGCTTCTGCTTCAGATGTTGATGGTACAGTTTCTCAAGTTGAGTTTTTCGTAAACAACGTTTCAGTTGGTTTAGATAACTCTTCTCCTTATTCAGTTACTTACACAGCAGTTTTAGGTTCTGGTCAACAAGTGAAAGCTGTTGCTACAGATAACTTAGGTCTTACAGGTACTTCAAACGTTGTAACTATGAACGTTCTTGCTAACGTTCCTCCAACAGTTTCTATCACTTCTCCAACTGCTGGTACTGCATTCTCTGCTCCAGCTCCTATCACGTTCACAGCTTCTGCTGCTGATACAGATGGTACTGTTACACAAGTTGAATTCTTTGTAAATGGTGTTTCTGTTGGTGTTGATACTTCTAGCCCTTATGCTGCTACTTGGACCAGCACTCCTGGTGTTAAGACTATTGTAGCTAAAGCTACAGATAGCAACGGGGCAATTACTACTTCTTCTTCATTGTCTTTAGACATTGCAGATCCAAACGCTCTTCCTTACGAAGTGAAAGCAGTTACACAAACTTGTGAGGTTGCTACATACTGCGTTCCAGTTGCTGCTGCTTCTACTTACACTGTAGATAACGTTAAAGGATACGATTTGGTTATGAACTACGACGCTACCAAAGTTGTTCCAACAGGAAACGTTACAGTTTACAGCGTATTAACCAACTCTAGTTATGTTGAAACAGCTTCTGCAATTGCAACTCCAGGTACTTTGAACCTTTCATTGTATTTCAACGGAACTGCTCCTGCTTCTGCTGAATTCGCAGGAACAGGAAACATCTTCTGTGTTGAATTCACTCGTCTTGCTGGATTCTTACCAGTTGACTCGGCTGCAATTTCAGTTTCTTTCTTACAAGAAAGTTACATCACAGGTGTTCAAACCAAATTGGTTACTGCTCGTAAAGCTTATTCAACTACACAACAAAACTATGTTGCTAACTTGCAATTCTGGTCAGATAACAGCGCTATCTCTTATGACGCCACTGCACCAAACGCATACTTGGTAACAAACGTATACGGTGCAACTGGTTCTACAATCAACAACCCATCTGCTCCGGTAACTCCGAACGTAGCTGGACAATTTACACACAACCTTACAAATGGTACAGATCTTTCAATTCAACGTGACATCAACAACTTGAACTCAGTTCAATTGTTAATCAACGCTGCAGATGCTGTATTGGGTAAGACTCTTTTGATCAACGGAGCGTTCACGCCTTCAGTTTATCAAGTATTAGCCTTAGACGTTAACTTAGACGGAGTAGTTAGTGCTGGTGACGTTTCTCAATTGAAGCAAAGAGCTACCTTAGCTTTACCAGAATTCATGCAAGCTTGGAACTATAGCGTTTCTGGTGTATCAAACGGACAACCTTCGAAAGACTGGATTTTCGTAGATGCTGCTCGTGTTGCTACTGCTGCTTACCAAATCTCTGCTACTTTCCCAGCGAACGACGGAGTAGGATTCTCTAAAGCGAAAGTTCCTGCTGTTCCTTTCATCTTACCAACTAACGTTTCAAACTACACTGCAAACAGTGCAACTTGTCCAACTGTTGGAACTGAAACTTACAAAGGTATTTTGTTAGGTGACGTGAACGGAAGCTACGCTGCTTTCACTGCAGATGGTATCTTGAAAACAAACAACACAGATTACATCTTAGTGGATTTAAACAACGTTATTGTAGATGGAACTAAAGTTTCTGTTCCAGTTGCATTCGTTTCTGAAGAGCCAGTTAACGCTTTCGATATCGCATTGGAAGTAAACGAAAACAGATTGTCTTATGTATCTATGGAAGATACTCAAATTGGTTCTGAAAGCGAGTCTTTCTATAACAACGATGACAAGACTTTCCGTTATTCTTCATTCAACTTGAACGAGTTCTCTTCAAATGCAAGAGTGGTTTATATCACTTTCGAAACAGTTGACGGAACTATCGTTGAGAAGGATTTAAAAGCTGAATTAGGATTGTTAAACGGTAAGCAAACCGAAGTGAGATTTGTTAAATCAATGGAAGTTGGAAACAACACAGTTGATATTTATCCAAATCCATCGAACGGTGTGTTCACGGTTATGTCTCATTTCGACGGTAAGGTTGATATCGTTGACATTACTGGAAATTTAGTTCACCCTGGTGCACTTGTAAAAGCAAATCAAGTAGTAGAAGTGAATATGCCTGAGCTTAGCGCTGGAGTATATTTCGTTCGTTTCTATGGCAATAACGCTTTGACAACTAAGCGCATTGTAATAAGCGAATAACCCTCGCATGGTTTGAATTTGTTTAAAGAAAAGGTTACTCAACGGAGTAACCTTTTCTTCATTTTAATAAAATAACAACATGAAGAAATTGATACTCGTTTTTAGTCTGGCTTTAGCTGGATTTTTTTGCTCAATAGATGTTCAAGCCTCTGATAATAATTCCAAAGCATTATTGAATTTGACCGACACGGTAGTATTCGATTTGTCAGTTGCAACATATTCCAATATAGGCGGCATTTATTACATAGATATCCCCGTTTCGATATATTCCAATAATCCATCTATTAATGCGTTGGATTTTTGGTTTCAATTCAACCAAACAAAGATGACTTATGTGAGTACGGTTGCTCTTGAAAGTGGATTAGATCCATTTTCAAATTTTAACGTGAACAGTCAGTTTCTAAGCAACACCACTTCGGGCACTTCAATTTCATATTCAGCACCGCTTTATACTGATCTTATAATGTTACGTTTTTCATTGGCGAATGCATGTACTGAAATATATCCATCTGATTTTTCATCTCCAACAGCATTGGTGAACGGAAACCTCAGTAGTTATTTATTTATTGGCCCAGATCCGATTCCTCCTTTTCAGATTCAGCAACCTCAACCTTATTGTAGCTCAAATGAAATTGTATTCAACTATCCATATACTTCCGTTAATGGCAGAGCTATTCAATCCTATTCATGGGATTTTGGAAATGGACAGTTAAGCAGTTTGCAATCAGATATAGCAATTTATTCTATAGAGGGAGATTATCCAGTAACTCTAACACTGACAACAGTAGACGGTTGTGTATACCCGATTCAAAATATTGTTCCTATCTTCCCAACTCCTGTTGCAGCTTTCTCAAGCTCGTGGGATGAACTTACTAACGTGGTAAGTTTCACCAATGAATCTACTATTTCTTCCGGATCAATTAACCTATACACATGGGATTTCGGAACAAGTACTTCCAATTTGCAAAATCCAGATTATACGTTTCCTACCCCAGGGTATTATGACGTAACCCTAACTGCAACCTCAGATTTAGGATGCACAAGTTCTATAACTCAATTGGTTACCGCCATAGATATTGTGGAATTAGACAATAGACGATTTCATATTTTTCCAAATCCAGCCACTGATTTTATACAAATAGAATCTAACTTCCATACCATGGCAAGAATCACTGATGTAACTGGAAGAATTCTAACAGATAACTTCATTATTCAAGCCAATCAAATAACGAATTTTGATGTGTCAATTTTTTCAACGGGTTTTTATTTCTTAGAAAGTATTGACGGAGAGTACGTTTTCAGAGAGCGATTTGTAGTTGAAAATTAGAATCTTGACAAGTAGATTTCTATTTCTTAACATTCGGTTTTAATAAACAACGCATTTTTGCAAAATGGAAAAAAGAAGAATTGGAATAGAAAGAGAACTTTCTTGGCTGCAATTCAATGAGCGTGTCTTGCAAGAGGCTCAGGACATGAGCAACCCGCTTCTAGAGCAATTGAGGTTTTTAGGTATTTTTTCAAATAACCTCGATGAGTTTTTTAAGGTTCGTTTTGCTACGCTAAGACGAGAACTTAAGTCACTTAGAAAGAGCAATATTTCGGCTGCTTCCCTGCAGAAAAAACAACTGGAACAAATTCACGATCGAGTTATTGAACTGCAAATACTTTTCGATAAAACGTTTGAAAACACAAAAGTAAATTTGGCCTTGAAGGGTATTCACTTCAAAAGTGAAAATCAGATAACGAAAGTTCAGAAAGAGTTTCTTCAATCGTATTTCGAAGAAAACATTCGTCACCACATTATTCCAATCATCCTTAAAACAAAAGGCAATATTCCTCCACTTAAGGACAACGAGCTTTATCTCATTGTAGATATAGTTTCAAAGAGCAAACAAAAGGTTCACGCACTTATTGAGGTACCTACCGCAATCTCGAGATTCGTAATTCTTCCGACTGATAGTAATGCAATCGATGTTATCTTATTGGAAGACGTTATTCGTTTATCCCTTCGAAAAATTTTCAGCGTATTCAAAGTTCAAAGCGCAAGAGCTTTCGATATTAAAGTGGTACGCGATGCTGAATATCATTTGGAGCAGGACTATTCGAAAAGTGTTTTCGATAAAATATCGAAAAGCATTCAGCAACGTGATAAAGGGGAATACGTCCGTTTGAATTTCGATCGAAAATTACCAAAGGAATTGCTCGACTTTTTATTGTTGAAGACGAAGATTAAGGATGCGGAAAATATCATTCCAGGTGGACGATACCACAACAAAAAAGACTTTATGAAAATACCGAGCTTCAATAGACCTGACTTGAACTTTCCACCGTCACCTCCGCTGACTCACGCGGTATTGGAGAAATCGCATAACATACTCGACACGGTTGCAAAGCAAGACATTTTGCTTCATTATCCTTATCAGAAGTTCGCACATGTGCTAGACATGCTTAGAGCGGCGGCGATAGATCCTTTGGTTCGCACTATTCGCATTACCATGTATAGAATAGCAAGTGATTCCCACATTCTGCACGCACTTGTAAACGCTGCAAAAAATGGAAAGCGTGTCGTTGCTATTGTAGAAGTGCAAGCCCGATTCGATGAAGAACACAACATTGAAATCACGCGTATCCTTCAAGACGCTGGAGTGGAGGTTATTCCAGGTGTTCCTGGTTTGAAAGTGCACTGTAAGATCTTTCAAATCAGTCGAAAAATTAACGGTGTAACCGAACGAATCACGCACATTGGAACCGGAAATTTCCACGAGAAAACAGCTAATGTGTATTCAGATACAACATTGCTTACAGCACACCTAGAAATAGGAAGAGAAGTGAGAAAGTTGTTTGAATTCTTCGAATCGAACTACAACCGTCCGCAATTCCGTCACCTCCTTGTTTCGCCTTTCAATACACGAAGAAAGTTGAATGAATTGATTCAGAAAGAAATGAATCATGCGAAAAAAGGCAAGCCTGCTTCCATACTTATTAAGTTGAATAACTTAATTGACGATAGCGTAATTAAGAAACTATTAGATGCAGCAGAGGCTGGAGTAAAAATAACCTGCATCATTCGTGGTGTTTGTCTTCTTGTTCCTACAACTAAGAAACAAGAAAAGAATATTCAGCTTCGCAGCATTATTGGAAGATACCTTGAACACAGCCGTGTGCTTGTATTCCATAACAATGGTGACGAGACCATGTTAATAGGCAGCGCAGATTTAATGACACGCAACCTCGATTATCGTGTTGAAGTGCTAACACCAATCTACGATAAGAAACTACAACAGGAAATTTCTGAATGGCTGAATATGCAGCTCTCAGATCACGCGAAGGCGAGATCGTTGCAGAAGGAAGATATGAATGAATACATCTATCCTTTAGATGCCGAGAATTCTTTCGATACGCAGATTGCATGGAAAAAATATTTGGAAGCCAAGTCTGTGAAGGCGTAATTTGGAAAAAAGATAGGAGTGAAGTTAGCCGCTGTAGATATTGGCTCGAATGCCATAAGATTGTTTGTTGCTGAAGTTTTTTACGATTCTGGAAAAATTGAACAAGACAAAATAAGCCACACCCGAATTCCCATTCGCTTAGGTGAAGACGTTTTTACGTTCGGAAGAATTTCAGAGAAAAAGGAAATTCAACTGACTCAGGTTTTAACCGGATTAAGTCTGATCATCGATTCGCTCGGCGTGGATCATTATCGTATTTGTGCAACGAGCGCCATGCGCAGCGCAGAGAACGGAAGAGAAGTGGTAGAGGCAATTAAGGCAAAGACCGGATTGATAGTCGATGTTTTGTCAGGCGCTGAAGAGGCCGATATCATCTTTGCGAATTTCGAACAACAAGATTTGCCTAAATCAAAAAACTATTTGTTTATCGATGTAGGAGGAGGAAGCACCGAACTTACCATTATTGAGAATTTCGAACGAAAGCACAGCCAATCATTTGAAATAGGAACTGTTCGAATGCTCATTAACGACCAAGAGAAAATTCCGAAAGTCATTTCTGTGTGGTTGAAAGAGAATCTTAATTCGAGTTTGAATTACGAAGCCATTGCCACAGGTGGAAATATTAGTTCTGCATTTAAGATGTTGGAAAAAAAGCAACGCGAACCAATCGCAGTAAAAGAGTTAGAGACTTTGCTACGAAACCTTGCGAAACTTTCGGTTCATGAACGCGTGAAGAAATACGCTATTCGTCCAGATCGCGCCGACGTTATCGTACCCGCTCTGAATCTCTATACACAAGTTGCAAATTCAGCCAATATTGAAAAAATATTCGCTCCTAAATTTGGATTAGCTGACGGGATTGTTTTGAAATTGTTCAAGTCTCTTTAATCCTGTAAGACTTATTTTCTTAGCTTCTTGTATTTTCGCTACATGAACGCAAAAACTGTCGAGAATTCAATTACTACCATTACGGAACTTATGGTTCCTGCTTATGCTAATTTTAGCGGGAAAGTGCACGGAGGTATACTTCTTTCAATTATGGATAAAGTAGCTTATGTGGCCGCTGCAAAACATTCTGGAGGCTATTGCGTTACCGTTGCCGTGGAAGGAGTAGAATTTTTAAATCCCGTTGAAGTGGGCGAACTCGTTTCGTTCAAAGCGTCTGTGAATTATGTAGGTAATACAAGCATGATTGTTGGCATTCGTGTAGAGTCTCTGAATCCGAAAACAGGTGTTGTGAAGCATACCAATTCATGCTATTTCACTATGGCTGCGAAAGATGAAAATGGCACCCTTGTGCAAGTACCCGAACTCATCTTAGAAAGCGAAGATCAGATTCGAAGATTTTGTGAAGGAAGAGTGCTACGAGATTACTCCAAGAAAAAACGTGATATATTAAAATCAGATTTGAAAGGCGTAACCTACGCTCAGTTAATCGAACAGTGCGCCGAAGAACGTTGCGTTATAAACATAAAAGATTAATTCTTTCGAATGCGATCGCTGCTCATTCTATTCTTTTGCGCGCTTTCGCTTCATTCGTTCGCTCAGTCGAAAAGGACCATTGTCCTTCTTCCAAATGTCAATTGTTTTTCGCTCGATACCTCCATCGTTCGTCCAAGCTCTATTCAGGTCATTCATAAAAACGAAATTTTAAAATCAGGATATCGCTATACCGTCCATGCGCAAATGCTTCTGCGTGACACCCTATTAAGCGATACGCTATGGGTGAATTATGAAACACTCAATCTTCCATACAACGCATTTTTACAGACGTATGAGCCGCAGTATGGAAAACGCGATGTCTTTCAATTCGGGACCATTCAAGCGCCGCAAACCGATCGTTCTTACGATGCAATTCAAAAGAGTGGTTCTATTACACGCGGAGTGTCTTTGGGAAATCAACAAGACCTCGGTGTTCAGTCTTCCTTGAACCTTCAACTTACAGGAAAAATAGCCAACCGGTTTCAATTGCTCGCTTCCATTTCCGACAACAACATTCCCGTTTCTTCTTCTGGAAGCACGCAGCAATTTCAAGAGTTCGATCAGGTCTTCATTCAACTTACGGATAAACGAAACAAGATTATCGCAGGAGATTTTACCCTTCCTCTTCGAACACATTACTTTATGAAATACACCAAGCGAGGTCTTGGTTTATTCGTTCAAAATACAAGTGAAATTAGAGCAGAAGGAATTTTGAAAAGTGAAGCATCCGTTTCTATTTCGAAGGGTAAATTCAATCGGCAAAGTATTCAAGGGATAGAAGGAAGTCAAGGTCCCTATCGCTTGCAGGGTGCGCAAGGCGAGACTTACATCACCGTTCTCGGTGGCACCGAAGACGTTTACATCGATGGAAAAAAGCTCATTCGTGGACAAGACCAAGATTATCTCATCGATTACAATTCCGCAGAAATTGTTTTCACTCCGCGAAATAGAATCACCAAAGACAAACGAATTGTTGTTGAATTTCAATACAGCGATCGTCAATATGCACGTCCGTTAATCACAGCCGATTTCGAATACACAACAAAGAAGGGAACAACCTACGTCCAGTTTTTTCAAGAAATGGATGCCAAGAATCAACCCTTACTTCAGACGCTTACCGCTGAAGACCGCGTTACGCTTATGCAAGCGGGCGATGCGTTTTCAAGCACGAACGTTAGCGGAATAGATAGCCTAGGATTCCAGTCGGATCGAGTGATGTACGCGTTAATAGATACGCTAACCTTTAGCAATGTTTTGGTTTATTCGACCAATTCGGCTACTGCTTTTTACACTGCGAATTTTACGTTTGTTGGAAATGGGAACGGGAATTATGTGGAGAATGGATTTTCATCGTATGGAAAAGTTTTCAAGTGGGTATACCCTGTAGATGGCGTTAAACAAGGAAACTACGAACCCATTCAACGCTTAACCGCCCCGAAAAAACAGCGCATGCTCGTAGCAGGCCACACTTCAAATTGGGGAGACGAAAAGAATTTATGGAGTATGAATGTGGAAGGTGCATACACCGATTTCGATGCAAATACTTTTTCAAGTTTGAACGATCAGAACAACCAAGGCTTCGCGTGTAAAGCCAATTTGAAAGAAAAAATTTTAGGGAAGAAAGAGGGTAAAGTTTTTCTGTGGGAAGTAAATACGGAAAACTTATCGGCTACTTTCAATCGTATTGAACGATTCCGTGAAGTGGAATTTGAACGCAATTGGAATACGAGGTCAATGCTGCGCTACGGCGAAAGCGAATGGTTGTCTGAAGCCAAAGTTATTCGTGAATTTTCTTCCGGAAAATTAATTTCACTCAGTGGCGCGCATTACGAAATTGGTTCAGTCTATGAAGCGAATCGCGCGAAGCTATTGGTGAATGCGGATATTACAGAACGAACAAAACTTCAAATAGATGCTTCTGCGCTGGAAACGACGGGTGTTGTGAATTCTTCTTTCCTGCGACAAAAGGTTCATTTATACCGACAAGGAAAGCGCTTCACGGTTGGAGTGAAAGATGAACAAGAAGAGAACACGTTTACTGTTCCACAGCAATCGTATAAATTTTTCGACGGTGAAGCCTACTTCCGTTCAACAGATACCACCCACCGTGCATTTAAGTTGTTTGTTCGAAATAGAAAAGATCACGCGTTCATAGTTAACGGTGTTACACCTATTTCAACAGCTAACAATTATGGAGTTGAATTTCGAAACACAACCAAAGGAGGAAGTTATTTCGCAATAACCGCAAGCAACAGACAATTGGTTTCCTTGAATAGTTTAGCCCTTATAAAACCGCTGAGTAGTTTACTCGGACGAATAGAATTTCGAACCCCGCAAAACAAATGGGCACAGTTGAATTTGTTTTATGAAACATCAAGTGGATTGGAAGCAAAGCAAGCTTTTATTTATGCTGAAGTCCCTGCTGGACAAGGCGTGTACGTTTGGAATGACTACAACGACAACGGAATAAAGGAGCTTTCTGAATTTGAAGTCGCTGCCTTTGTTTATGAAGCGAATTACGTTCGTCTGCCTGTTCAGACAACGGATTACCAAAGCGTTTACACAACAGCATTTACGACTTCCTTGAATTTAAATCCAAGACAATGGAAGAATAAAAATTCGAATCTGTACAATGCTATGAAAGTGTGGAGCACGCAGCTGATGAGTCGCGCAGAGCGAAAATCTACTTACGGCGGAATCGAACATATTTCACCGCTGTATACCAATGACAATTATTTGGTTTCTGCTGGAAATGTTTTTCGCGGAACACTTTTCTACCGCAAGTCGGACCCCAATTTTAGCGCCGATCTTACTTCGCAGAAAGTCATGAATAAGGCGTTTTTGCTTTCAGGATTTGAAACGCGCGTAGAGCAATCGCAGGTTCTGAATTTCAGAAAATCTATTGAATCGAGTACACAAGTTCTACTTCAATTGGCTTCAGGAAACAAACAAACATCTTCTGATTTTCTTGCGACGCGAAACTTTTCTTCCACCTATATCACTGCAACTCCTTCGTTCGCGTTTCAACCTACCAACAACAAGCGATTTTCAGTCTTAGGCGAATATGCAATCAGAAAGGGCCATGCAAGTGAATCGTCTTTCCACGCGCAAAGTATTTCTTTGGGCGCAGACGCGCAAGTAGAAGCGAAGAATGGTCAGTTGTTCAAGAGCGAATTCAAATACATACGTATTCAGTTCGAAGGCGATGCAACCGGACCTGTGGTGTACGACGCATTAGGCGGATTACAAGCAGGAAACAACCTCACGCTCGCATGTGCATGGCGCAAAACTATCAATCAGAATTTGCAACTTTCGTTGAATTACAACGGAAGGAAAAGCGATGGTCGCGATATCGTTCACGCCGGAAATATGAGTGTGCGTTTGTTGTTTAACTAAACCACATCATAATTTCTTCCAACTGCGCAGCAGGCACATCGAGCTTATTCTTCTTGCGGTATTGATTCAAGTTTTGGTGCAACGCAGTGGCTTTGGTTTCTTTCAATTTATCCAATGAAAGAAATCCCATGCTTACGATAGCCTCTATCCAATGCGCTTGAATTCCTTTTGCTTCGAAAGATGCCACATCAGGACCTTCTTGTTTTTTCTCAGGACGCATTTGCGGGAAGAACAACACCTCTTGAATGCTTTCGTTGTTGGTCATCATCATAACCAATCGGTCTATGCCAATTCCCATTCCAGAAGTAGGTGGCATGCCGTATTCCAATGAACGCAAGAAATCGTAGTCAATGAACATGGCCTCTTCATCGCCACGCTCCATTAATTTCGCTTGCTCTTCGAAGCGTTCGCGCTGGTCAATAGGATCGTTCAATTCAGAATAGGCGTTCGCCAATTCTTTTCCGTTCACCATTAATTCAAAACGCTCTGTAAGTTCAGGATTTTCGCGGTGACGCTTGCACAATGGTGACATCTCTACAGGATAATCTGTAATGAATGTTGGTTGAATGTAATGCTTCTCGCACATCTCACCGAAGAGGGTATCAATAAGTTTTCCTTTTCCTAAATTTTCTCCAGCTTCTAAACCTAATTCCAAACACTTTGCACGAAGCTCGTCTTCAGACTTTCCGGTAATGTCGAACCCAGTGTACTCCTTTATCGCATCGGTCATCGTAACGCGCGCGAATGGGGCCTTAAAGCTTAATGTTTTCTCTCCGAATTGAACTTCAGTTTTTCCAAGCGCTTCCACCGCAACATGCTCAAGCATTTGCTCGGTGAAATTCATCATCCAGTTGTAGTCTTTGTAAGCTACATAAATTTCCAT
>CANIBZ010000032.1 GCA_947466425.1 Flavobacteriales bacterium | reverse complement strand
CTATTTTTTCTTGCGCATTTTGTGAAGTGTGAATTCCACCAACGCCAATGATTGGAAATGCCCCGTTCGATTTTGAATGCATATAACGAATCACTTCGGTTGAACGCGAACGCACAGGAGCTCCGCTTAATCCACCCATTCCAATGCTTTGAATGGTTTGCGTATTCGTTTGCAAATGCTCTCTTGCAATGGTTGTGTTCGTTGCAATGACTCCTGCAATTTTTGTTTGAAGAACAATTTCAACAATGTCATTCAATTGATCGTCTGTTAAATCCGGAGCAATTTTTAAAAAGATTGGACGCGGTTTTGGGAAGGTATTATTTCTTTCAGCAAGAGCAGAAAGAATTTTCATTAACGGTTCTTTCTCTTGCAGCTCGCGCAATCCGGGGGTATTCGGAGAACTCACATTAACAACGAAATAATCTACACAATCGTGAAGAGCATTCAAGCAAATTAAATAATCACTTAATGCATCTTCATTCGGAGTGATTTTATTCTTTCCAATATTTCCTCCGACGATAATATTTGATTTGCGCTTTCTTAATCGCTCTGCAGCGTCTTCAACACCACCGTTATTAAATCCCATACGGTTGATTAATCCGTTGTCTAATGGAAGTCTAAACAACCTCGGCTTATCATTTCCCGGTTGTGCTTTCGGCGTTAGTGTTCCTATTTCCACATGTCCGAACCCTAACAACGCCAACTCATCTATCCATCGCGCATCTTTATCAAACCCCGCAGCCAATCCCACCTTGTTCGGAAATTCAATTCCAGCAACGACAATTTTATTTTCTTTCGCTTTGAAAATTGACTTTAAAATCATTTTTCCTCCAGGAATTCTTGTGGAAAATTTCAATAAATCCATGGCCAAGTAATGTGCCTTCTCCGGAGAAAAAAGAAAAAAGAACGGTTTAATCAGAAGCTTATACATGCTGCAAAAATACATCATCTCATTTATCAATCGCAGATTGTCATCACGACGTGTCGTGTCATCGGCTTCGCCGTCATCAATCGCAGATTGTCATCGCAACGCGTTGCGTCATCGCGAAGCGTCATCCCTCCACCGCAGAATCGGTCTTTCCACCAAATAATAAAGCGCCGAAGAAACCGCAATCACGATTGCCCAATACCCGAGATACTTCATTATACCGTCTGCATTTCCTTGAACAGGAAAATTCAATCCGATTACCTGCGCAACTAACGCGAGGTTAATTAAATACATTGAATAAGAAATCTTACTGATGTGTGTCACCGCGGCTACCAAGCGATTCCACGAAGATGTTATTCCTTCAAACCAAGGAAGCACTAGCGCAATGGCAAGAGGTGTTATGCTGAAATAAAATACCTGTCTGTAAAAACTTGAATTTGAAGCACTGTAATTCAACAAGAATAAAACAATTACCAATCCTAAAAAAAACGCTGCATTCTTCCACGTGTCCCACAAATTTTTATGGAAAGAATACATCCATGCGAGTAACAAGCCGAATGCAATAGCATCGAGTCGAAACACTACAATCTTTCGAACCTGCACATCGAACCAAAAATCGTCGAGCTTTGGGTCAAATGAGCAAGCCCGATAGACCAAGGGAACTGCAATCATCAAAAGCGTTGAAATGAGAAAAGCCCATTTCAATCGAAACACTTTCAGCAGACCCCAAAGCATAATTGGAGTAAAAATGTAGAACCACTCCTCCACTGCTAAGCTCCACGATTCCCAAAAAAATCCAATGAGTGGTTTGGTGAAATTCTGAAGAAAGACGATAAACTTCCATCCGAAAACAGTTATGTCTCCGGAAATAATTCCACATGAAATGAAAATGAAATTCAACAATAAGATCAAATAATAATTCGGCAAAGTTCGTAACCATCTTCTTTTCCAGAAGTGTGCAACACCTCGCCAATTCAATCCTTCAGAGGAAGACTTCAATAAAATTCTACCTATTAAAAATCCGCTTAAGACGAAAAACAAATCAACGCCGTCTAACATTTTCAGAAAAGGAAAATTCTCCAGGACGGTTCCATTCAACAAAAATTTTCCGTGAGACAACACAACCAACAGAATGGCCAATGCCCGAAACAAATCGAGTCCAAAGTTCCGTGTTGCGTTATTATTCATTCGTTCCCCAGCGTTCTTGAAGCCATTTTAGAATAGCCGCTTCTTTCGGATTGTTTCCAGGCGTGTAGAATTCCGTCGAAGCAATTTCTTCTGGAAGAAATTCTTGACGAACGAAATTTCCCTCGTGTGCATGCGCGTATTCGTAGTTCTTTCCGTATCCCAACTCCTTCATTAATTTCGTTGGTGCATTTCGAAGATGCATAGGAACAGGCAAATCTCCGGTTTGCTCTACCACCGCCAAAGCCGCGTCAATAGCAGTATACACAGAATTGCTTTTCGCGCTGGTTGCCAAATACACTGTGCACATACTTAGCGGAATGCGCGCTTCAGGCCAGCCTATATTTTGAACTGCGCGAAAGGTTGCTTCCGCAATCAATAGCGCATTCGGATTCGCTAATCCAATGTCTTCTGAAGCCAATATGACCAATCTTCGCGCTATGAATAGCGGGTCTTCCCCGCCTTTAATCATGCGCGCCAAATAGTAAGTCGCTGCTTGCGCATGACTTCCGCGAACGCTTTTTATAAACGCTGAGATTACATCGTAATGCATTTCACCCGTCTTGTCGTAACGTGCAGCATTGGTTTGAATGACGTTCTCTACCGAAGCGTTTTTAATTACGCAAGGCGTCTCTGAAATAGATTCTACGACAAGCTCAAGTACATTCAGCAATCGACGGGCATCGCCGCCACTGTATTTCAGCAACGATTGCGTTTCTTCTAATTGAATATTCCTTGCGCGTAGCGCTTCATCACGAACAATGACGTCTTCCAATAACTGATTGAGTTCGTCTTTGGTGAGCGCATTCAGGGTGTACACCTGCGAGCGCGACAACAAGGCACCGTTTACTTCGAAGGATGGGTTTTCTGTTGTCGCGCCAATAAGCGTAACAACTCCTTTTTCAACAGCGCCTAAAAGAGAGTCTTGTTGACTCTTCGAAAACCGATGAATCTCGTCAATGAATAATATTGCACTCTTCTGAAAAAGCCCTCCTTTTCCAGCCTGATCTATCACTTCACGAATTTCTTTCACTCCGCTATTGATGGCAGAAAGCGAAAAGAACGGACGTTGTTGCGTTTGCGCAATGATGTTTGCAAGCGTTGTTTTTCCAACACCTGGAGGCCCCCAGAAGATCATGCTTGGAATATGTCCGCTTTCAATAATGCTTCGCAACACTGCGCCCTTACCAATCAGATGCGATTGTCCCACGTATTCATCGAATGACTTCGGACGCATGCGTTCTGCAAGTGGCGTGCTCATAGCAAGTCGGGTCTTCTTGTTTTCGTTTTCTCGAAGGCCTGCTGCATGCGCCACTCATCAATGACTTTGAAATTTCCGGAAGTCAAAACATCTGGAACTTTCCAACCGTTATATTCCGCAGGACGCGTGTACACTGGAGGCGCTAATAAGTTGTCTTGAAATGAATCGGTCAACGCACTTGTTTCATCGTTCATCACACCTGGAATTAATCGAACGATTGCATCCACTAAAACAGCAGCGGCTAATTCTCCTCCACTTAAAACATAATCGCCAATGGAAATTTCACGCGTTACATAATGATCGCGCAAACGCTGATCTATTCCCTTATAATGTCCGCATATCATGAGCAAATTCTTTCCCAAAGAAAAAGTGTTGCACATACTCTGGTTGAGTCTATCTCCATCTGGAGTCAAATAAATAATCTCGTCGTATTCGCGTTCCGCCTTCAACTTATCTATACAATCTGCAATGGGTTGAATAAGCATCACCATCCCCGCTCCTCCGCCAAACTGGTAGTCGTCTACGCTCTTGTGTTTATCTGTAGAGTAATCACGAATGTTGTGAATGTGAATTTCACACAGCCCATTCTTCTGTGCACGATTCAAAATTGAATCGGCAAAAGGTCCGTCTAGCAAGCGGGGTAGAATGGTCAGGATATCTATTCGCATTCTAAAACTTTTTTATTACAAATTCAGTTCGTCTATTCTTGGCTCTACCAGCTTCGGTGTCGTTGGTTGCGATGGGTTTTAATTTCCCATACCCCTTGGCTGAAAGTTGCTCCAAATTCACACCATTAGATATCAAAAAGTCTTTCACATCATTTGCTCTTCCTAATGAAAGCGCTTCATTCGACTTATCAACACCAATGTTATCGGTGTGACCACGTATTTCAATAATCCAAGAAGGATGTTCTTTCAAATAATCGGCAAACTGAACTAAGATCAACTTTGATTCATCGCTTATTGATGTCGAACTGGTGGAGTAATAAATATCATTAATTACGAATGGCTTGTTCTCAGCCACAACGGATGTTTCCAAATTTAATTTCAAGATTGCGGCAGGATCTTCATTTTCTTTTTTCGAGATGACATGCGCATTGAAGGCAATGTTTTCCCCTTCTACTTTCAACACCACATCTTCTTTTTTATTGGTTCGAACAATTGCGGCATACGAACCGTCATCGTTATTCACTTTAACTTGTTCTTCGGTTCCCGATTGAGCGTATTGAATGGTTACAGAAGCATTTTGGGCAGGTGTTCCGTCATCTCCTTTCACTTCCCCTTTTATAATTGCTACACGCTCTGGCTTTGCCTTTTCTGGCAAATAGAACTGGAAAATATCATAGCCCTTCTCACCAGAATAATTTTTTGCTCCAAAATAGGCGAGCTCTCCATCACTGCTCACAATAATTCCTAGCTGATCATTATCGTCGTTAATGGGAGCTCCCATATTTTCTACTTCAGTAAAAGAGCCGTCTTCATTCATTTTGGCATAAAAGAAATCCATTCCTCCAGCTCCAAGATGCCCGTCACTTGAAAAATAGACCGTGTGACTATCGCTATGAATGAACGGCGCCTTTTCCTGTCCTGAGGTATTTATTGAAGCTGGCAGCGGAGAACATTTTCCCCAAGTGCCATCCGCTTGTTTTCGCGAAATAAATAAGTCATGGGTATAGTTGCCCGAATTATCTTTCATGCATTCTGGACGCACACCTGCGAAAATGAGCGTTTGACCATCGCCGCTTAAGGAAGGTTGAGCCTCCCAACCATCGGGCGTATTTATTCCTTCTCCCAAACTGACCCAATTGCTCCAGACGTAGCCAGTGGTTCCGTCTTCCTTGGTAACCCGTTCAAATTTCGTCGAAAACAGATCGATGTTATCTGGATTTTCCTTTACTGGATTCGATTTGGCAATTATTAATTCCTTATTATCGATAGATAAGGTTGCTCCTCCATACGAGCCGCCCTTGTTAAAGGGTGGTTCCAATGGAGCGCCCTTATCAAATTCCGAATTAATATCCACCCGCTTACTCCATGTAAATTCCTCAACTTGCTTCCCCGTTAAATCGCCCTTTGCTTGTTTGTATATCAAACGTGTGAAAAATAAAATTTCACCATCTGGGGCAATCATTGGCAAGTACTCATCGCTTAGGGTTGAAACACCTGTGACTTTCTTCGGATTGAAAACGTAGTTTTTGTTGCTATTATAAATTTTATTGTAGGCCTTAACGGAAACCAATGCTTCTTCCACCTCTTTGTATTTTTTATCGTAATTGGAATTAAATTTGGTCGGATCACCATCTGGAAATCTTAAAAATTTGTCAAAGCACTCAATAGCCTCTTCATAATGTCGACCGGCATAATTCATTGCTCCCATGTAATAGTACATTTCAGAATGATAGTCCTCGCATTTCAATTTAAGATCTTGAAATAATTTAAGCGAACTCTCAAAACTCGAACTGGAAAGTTTAGCATGAATGAATTTCATTTCACCCAATTTCAAAAGACATGGCAAACATTCGGGATCTTCTTCAATAGCCTTCTCCAAAAAAGCCATACGCTCTTCACTCTTGTACTTCTTACTGGCAGAAGATTTCTCCAACAGTTTCTGAATATTCTTTGATGGGGTGTATTCACAATTTTGAGAATACGCCACCAATGAAAAAGTCATTGATAAAATTGAAATGAATAACTTCCTATTCATGCGGAAAATTTTAAAGTTGATGACCCATTTTTTCTCTCTTCGTATTCAAATAATTTCTGTTTGAATCGAATTCAGTTCCGTGCAAAGGCACTCGCTCAACACTCACAAAACCAATTCCCTCTAGAGCTTCAATCTTAAGCGGATTATTGGTTAAAAGCTTCACGCGTTGAACACCCAATTCCAAAAGTATTTCTACCGCTTGGTCAAAGGTTCTAAGATCTGCCTCGAAGCCTAACGCATTATTCGCTTCAATAGTGTCCATACCCTTATCTTGAAGCTGATAGGCCTTTAATTTATTGACCAATCCAATTCCTCTTCCTTCTTGACGCAAATAGATAAGCACACCTTTTTCCTCTCCGCATTGCTTAAGCGCTTCATGCAGCTGATCACCACAATCGCATTTCCGGGAACCGAATACATCACCCGTCATGCATTCCGAATGAATACGAACCACTACCGGTTCAGTTAAATTGCAAGCAGGATGAATTAAAGCCAAGTTCGGAAGTTCGGCGTTGCCGCTATCGAACGCCTTTATTTGAAAGTCGCCGTATTGGGTAGGAAGAAAAGTTGATACAAGCTCCACTATCGTTTCGAATTAGAAATTCAAAGATAGTTCTAAGAGTTCTTGGTCTCGCTAATGCGCATGGTTAAAATTCCTGCTAAAATCAAAAGACATCCACCTAATGAAACCGCTAAAATCCGATTGTTGTCTAGGAATGTATCCATTACCCAACCAAAACATAGCGCCGCAATAATCTCGGGAAGAACAATGAAGAAATTAAATATCCCCATGTACACGCCAATCTTATCCGAGGGCAAGCAATCAGCAAGCATGGCATAGGGCATTGAAAGAATGCTCGCCCAGGCTATTCCAACTGCACCCATAACAGCAAATAAATAAATTTGATTTTCTGCTCCATGAATGAACGACAGCGCAATAAGACCTATGCCGCCAATGCTCAAGCATAATTGATGAGTCATTTTTTGTCCGAACGGCTTCACCAACAAGGGAAGAAGCATGGCAAATGAAAACGTGATTAAATTTTGAAATGAATAGGTCAATCCTGCCAACTCTGTCCCCTGCTTATACAATTCCTTTATAGCGGGATCCGCGCTATCGGCGCTCCCTCCGAAAATATCTACGCCAACAGCAGGTGTATAATAAAACCACATTAAGAACAACCCAGGCCATGTAAGAAATTGCACCAAAGCCAATTGTTTCATACGCTTTGGCATGTTCAAAATAGCATCCATGATTTCATTCAATCCATGCAGAATACCACCCTTCTTTTTTTCTAATGACTTTCCGTTATCCTTTTCAACAGGCGGATATTCCTTTGAGGTAACAACGGTATACAGAACAAAAAGGAAAAATGCCGCCGCTCCAATATAAAAGCTCCATTTAACATTCGACGGAATTCCGACGTGTCCTACTTCGTCTTTCATTCCCACCCAATTGGTGAAGATCCATGGCAAAGCGCTCGCTACTACAGAACCTAATCCTATAAACAAAGATTGCATACTAAATCCGAAAGTGCGTTGTTCTTCCGGCAGATTATCGGCAACAAACGCACGAAAGGGTTCCATTGAAATATTAATCGAAGAATCTAAAATCCACAACAGCCCTGCAGCCATCCACAACTCACTGCAATTTGGCATTAACACCAAGGCAATAGAACTGAGAATTGCCCCAATCATGAAGTAAGGCCTTCTTCTTCCAAAAGTCGGATGCCAAGTACGATCACTGAGGTAGCCTATGATCGGTTGAACAATGAATCCTGTCAACGGTGCTGCTAACCAAAGCAAGGGAATTTCACCAGATTTAGCTCCTAAGAATTCATAGATAGAACTCATATTGGCCATCTGCAGCGCCCAACCGAATTGAATTCCCATGAACCCGAAGCTCATGTTCCAGATTTGCCAAAAACTTAATCGTTGCTTATTCATACCTGCAAGATATAGAAAGTGTACCAAATACACTCACTCGCAGAAAAGATTTTTACAGATCGAAAACAACGCCCTCGTTGGCTATTTCGGTATTCGGAAAAACAGCCTGTGCTTCAACCTTGAACACCTCATCGTCGCTGTATCGACTGCTATAATGACCAACAACCAATTTCTTCGCGCCCGCCATTTTCGCTATCGTGGCAGCTTGAATGGTAGTCGAATGAAAGGTCTTTTTGGCGCGTTCTGTATCTTCTGCTAGGAATGTGGTTTCATGATAAACCAAATCTGAATTCAAAATATGAGGAACAATTCTTTCGTCGTATGCGGTGTCTGAACAATAGGCATATCGACGAATAGGAATAGAAGGACTGGTGACTTTTCCAAATGGAATCACTTCGTGCTCGCGTTCAACATCTATCCCCTTCTTCAACAATAAAATTTCTGAAGGTTGAAGTTTGAATTCAATAATCGCCCACTTTTCTATGTTTAACTTTCGTTCTTTTTCCTCAAATACAAAACCGGTGCAAGGCACGCGGTGCTTCAAGGGAAAAGAAAAAACACGCACGGTATCGTCTTCAAAAATGAGTTGCTTTTCTTTGTCTTGTGTTTCAACAAAATTCAATTCGTATTCGAAATAAGATTCTGAAACTTTAAATTGAAGTCGAATGACTTCTTCTAATCCGGGAGGGCCATAAATGGTTAAAGGAGTTTTCCTTCCCAATAAATTATACGTGCTCAAAAGCCCGATAAGTCCGAAGAAATGATCTCCATGCAAGTGTGAGATGAAAATGGCTTGAATGCGCTGCATCTTCACCTTGTACTTTCGCAATTGCATTTGTGTTCCTTCGCCACAGTCAATCAAAAAATATTTATCGTGCACATTCACCACCTGCGCCGTTGGCTTGTGGCGAGAGGTTGGCGTTGCGGCGCCACATCCGAGTATGGTTAATTGAAACTGCATAAAAAAAAGAAAACCGCCTCGCATAAGACGAGACGGTTTCAAAGGTCGTGAATAATGTCTATTAGTGTTGAACTTGAATCAACTTCTCTGCAACATTCTTTCCTGAAACAAGACGAGCCACGTAGTTTCCTACTGGAAGGTTCGAAGTATTCAAGCTGTATGTGTTAGCACCTGGAGTTGTCATTGTTTTCTCAGAGAAAACCAATTGACCCATGGTGTTGTAAACAGAAACTTCAGCTTGCTCGTTAGAACCCATTGGGAAAGTCACCAAGGTGAATTCGTTTGCTGGGTTTGGAGAAACCTTCACAACATCGTTGAAAGTAACACCTTCAGTAACACTGTTTCCAGAGAAGTCAAGAGTAAATCCTGTGAACTCATAAGGAACATCTCCCAACAAAAGCAAGTTTGCAGTAACTGCAATCTTTACAGGGAAAATACCTGTTGCATTTGGAGTACCTGTGATATCTCCACAATATCCTGCACCTGCGCCGAACATGCATGGGTCTGGGTATTCACCGTTGTTGTTACATGCAATTGAAAGACCTAGACCTGATAGATCAGCCCACGTTGTATCCACAGCAGAAACGATTCCATAAAACACAGCATCCAAGTGAATGGTGTTAATGGTAATGAACGCCGGATATGTTGGATCAATATCTGCAGCAGTGGTTGGAGTTCTTACATAAAGCACATCGCTGTATGGCTGACCTTGAAGACCTGGTGCAAAGTTCTCACCTATTACTGGATTCGGACTAACTCCGAAAGTTTGTCCAGCCCAATCGTAATCGGCTGAATTACATTGCGCAGATGCAGATAACGAAAGAGCTGCAAAAGCTAAAACAGAAAGTAGTTGTTTATTCATATTAAGGGTTTAGATTTCACGTTCAACTTCTTCCATGTATACCAAATCAATGGCCTCATTTAATGTTGGAGTAATCTTAAAAACTGAATCCAACTGAGAAATGGAAATTAATTTTTTAACTGTTTCTTGTAATCCGCAAACGACGAATGTACCATTCGCATCGCGACACAAGCGCTGACCTACAAGCAGCGCAGACAATCCAGAAGAGTCAATGTACTTCGTAGCCGACAAGTCAACAATAATGTTGCGTTGCGTGCTTCTGTTTTGAAGAACCAATTCCGATTTAAGCTCTGGAGCATAAATGGCATCGAGCTTCTCAACGTTCGAAGTAATAAAAACTAACTTTTCTTTTTGACCTGAAACAAAATTCATAAAATGCATTTTGCCAAATTTAGTTAATTTCTAGAAAGAAAAACAAAAAAAGACTTTGAAGAATTAACTTACTCTTTTAATCCCTTGAGCAAGAAGAAAGATAGAAGCCATTCTTATGGCCACGCCATTTTCAACCTGATTAAGAATTATGCTGTTGTTGCCATCTGCGACTTCGCTCGATATCTCAACACCCCGATTTATAGGGCCTGGGTGCATAATTACGATTTCCTTTCCGAGGGAGTTCAAGCGATCTTGCGTAAGTCCGAACAACTCAGTGTATTCGCGAAGACTAGGGAAATAAGGGATTCCAGCATCTTGTCGTTCCAGTTGAATGCGCAACATATTCGCTACATCACACCATTCCAGCGCACGCTGAAGGTTGTGTTCCACCTTCACTCCTAGCGATTCTATGTGCTTCGGAATTAATGTGGTTGGACCACACACCATTACTTCAGCACCTAATTTCTGAAGACAATAAATATTGCTAAGGGCTACACGGCTGTGTGTTATGTCTCCAACAATAACTACTTTTTTTCCTTTAACCGCACCGAGTTTTTCTCTGATTGAAAACGCATCGAGTAAGCCCTGGGTTGGATGCTCATGCGTTCCGTCTCCAGCATTCACAACAACTGCGTTGGTGCGTTCAGATAAAAACTGGCAAGCACCTGGCGAAGCGTGTCGCATAACCACCATGTCTACTTTCATAGCCAAGATGTTGTTTACTGTATCAATTAGCGTTTCACCTTTCTTCACCGAAGAAGTTGATGCTGAAAAATTAACTACATCGGCTCCCAATCTTTTTTCAGCCAATTCAAAACTCAAACGCGTTCGGGTTGAATTTTCAAAAAACAAATTAGCTACTGTAATATCTCTTAATGAAGGAACCTTCTTAATGGGTCTATTCAACACCTCTTTGAACTCGTCGGCTTGCGAAAAAATCAAGTCAATGTCCGTCTTTGTCAACGGCTCAATGGCAATGAGGTGTTTGGTGCTTAGCTTCATGTTAGTCGTTCAAAAAAATTACATGATCTTCCTTTTCCCCTTCACTTTTCCACATAACTCTAACGCGTTGATTGTCGAAACTCTCTACTTCCTTCCCAACATAAGTGGCTTCAATAGGCACTTCCCTTCCTTTCTTCCTATCAATTAAAACAAGTAATTCAACCGACTTCGGTCTTCCGTATTCCATAAGACCTTCCATGCCGGCGCGTATGGTTCTTCCGGTATACAAGACATCGTCTATTAAAACCACGTTCATTCCTTCCACACTGTGCTTCATGTCTGTGGACTTCGCCAGCAGTGGCTTGTCGTGAATTCGAAAATCGTCGCGATAAAACGTTGGATCAACAATTCCCCACTTGACAACATGTCCCGATTTAGCAAATTCTTCCACAATGCGCTCCATGAAAAACACGCCACGAGGTTGAAGTCCGATGAGAATGGTTGAAGAAAAGTCTTTGTGATTTTCGATTAATTGACGACACAACCTTTGAATGATCATATTCAGCAGTCCGCCATTGATCAAGGTTATTTTCTTTGCCATCGAGTGCAAATATAGTAGAAAATTGAATTGCCTACTTTTGCAAAGCATGATTGGAACGGAAATAGAAAAAGCGCGAGAACTTCTTCTTCAAAACGAAGTGGTTGCTATTCCTACTGAAACCGTTTATGGTTTGGCAGGCAATGCCCTAAGTGCAGTAGCGGTTTCCAAGATTTTCGAAGCGAAAAATCGCCCGTATTTCGACCCGCTCATTGTTCACATTTCTTCAGTTTCAGAAGTTTCAAACTATGTGGAAGAAATTCCTGAATTGGCTTTCAACCTGATGGAACATTTTTGGCCCGGCCCCTTAACAGTGCTGCTTCAGAAAAAATCATGCATTCCAGATTTAACAACATCAGGATTAAATGAAGTTGGAATTCGAATTCCGAATCACGTCACAACTTTAGAACTTTTAAAAAGCTTACCCTTTCCGCTTGCGGCGCCCAGTGCGAATCCGTTTGGATACATAAGTCCAACTAGCGCAGCCCACGTGGAAGCTCAACTCGGCGGAAAAATTCCATATATACTCAACGGCGGAAATTGTTCTGTGGGAATTGAATCGACTGTCTTGCGAGTTCAAGACAACGAAATTGAAATACTCCGATTAGGGGGAATATCGGTGGAAGACCTTCAAAGATTCACTTCGAAGATTCTCATTCAACAACATTCTTCCAGCTCTCCCGCAGCGCCCGGAATGCTTACCAATCATTACGCTCCGAGAAAACCCATTTATGTTGGAAACATTCGTGAAATGATGCATTCCTTTTCATCACAGAAAATTGGAATCCTCAGTTTCAAGGAAGATTTTCAGATGGAATCGCAGCGCATACTCAGTATGAAAGGAAGTTTCACAGAAGCTGCTTCCAACTTATTCTCCTACATGCGGGAACTCGATCAAATGAATATAGATGTCATTCTTGCAGAATTTCTTCCAAATGAAAATTTAGGTCGCGCCATTAACGACAAGTTGAAAAGGGCTTCAGCAAAGTAATTTTTCTCATTACTTCACAAACACTTCAACCGCTTGCTTCACTTCGATTTCCTCGGCACTCATACCCGTTGAACGTTTGGTATAAGTCACAACGTAGAAATACACCCCAGCGCCAAATTCCTTTGGATCCCAAGAACCCGTTGGATCGTTCACTTCACCCACCTTTTTCCCCCAGCGATTGAAAATTTCCACCTTGAAGTTAGTGATCGTTGGTATGGTTGTGATCGACTGCCAGTTTGGTTGAAGCGTTGGGTCCTGAGACAAAAAGCTCAACACATCGTTTCTTCCATCGCCATCGGCAATGACAATGTTCGGCCAATCTAGCAGTGTGTTATCGATGAACACATGTATGGTATCTTGGGCTTCACAATTTCCAATTGACGCCATAACTGTAGTCACGATGTAATCCAAAGGCGGAGTTGGTGAAGTAGCATAAGTGTTCTGAATTGAAGTATTCGTAGTTGAAGCGTCGCTAATTCCATCCGTGTAAAAATCCCAATCGAAATTCGATGCGTTTGATGTGATATCGAAAGAGAACGTTGAAGGATTTATCGTTGTTGCGTTTACAATGGACACTGTAATCGGATTCACAACAACTGAAACCGTTGCGCCACCTGCACATCCGTTCGAGTCTAATCCAGCCACCGCATAAGTCGCGTTTGCCAATGGACCAACATCTGTTGTTGAAGCATTCGGAGTTGAAATGGAAGCATCTGCTCCTGCTGCGTTCACCCAGTTGTAAGAAACCAATCCGGTTGCTGTTAGCTGCGCAGTTTGACATTCAATGATTGGTGAAGTTGAACTTGCTGTTACGACAGGTTGCGAGAAAACAGTAACCGTAACTTGATCTGTATTCTGACATCCATTCGCGTCTGTCCCCGTAACAGTATAGGTTTGGGTTGAAGCCGGATTCGCTGCTGGTGTTGCAGTGTTCGCTCCTGTTAACCCGGTTGACGGAGTCCATGCATAAGTTGAAGCGCCCGAAGCACCAAGCGTTGAAGGAATACCCGGACAAATAGAGACGTTTGAACCTGCATTTATTGTTGGAAGAGGATTCACAGAAACCTGAACTTGATCTACACTTGTGCATCCGTTTGCATCTACTCCCAATACACTATAAACTGTTGTAGCTGTTGGCGAAGCTTGTGGATTTGAAATGCTTGGATTGTTCAATCCAACTGCAGCTCCGCCGTTTATGCTCCATTGGTATGTTGAAGCTCCGTTTGCTTGAAGTCCTGTTGACGCACCTGAACAAATAATTGCATCAGTGCCCGCAAAAACAATGGGAAGCGGATTCACCACCACATTGCTTGTTGAAGTAACTGTGCAAGGAGCAGATGTGTATGTATAAGTAATAGGAGTTGTTCCTACACCAGCGGCACTTGGAGAGAAAGAGCCTGTCAAAGGATCTAGGATTCCCGTTCCAGCCCAGGTTCCACCCGTTGGACTAGCCGTTAAAGTGGTATTCAACGAATTCAAACAAAATGGAGTGGCTTGTGTAATGTTTACCGCAGGAGCACCAACCACTGTAACCGTTGTGTAATCTGAATTCGGGCATAACCCACCAATTGAATAAATGATCGAAATATCGCCAGCACCGGATAAATTTGGATTGAATGACCCTGTTGTTGGATTCACCCCAACACCAGACCAGGACCCTCCTGGGATGTTGGCTGTTAGAACGATTGGACTTCCATTCGAACACAATTGAGAGAAATTATCATTGATGCTCACGTACAATTGCTCCAACACTTCAACTGATATTGTTTGCGAAGACATACATACATCGCTCATCGTATAAACTAAGTTGTAAGGCCCACCGACGCCTGCAACATTCGGAGAAAAAGCTCCAGCTGCTGAAACAGCAGGTAATCCAGACCAAACACCTCCGACCTGATTAGATAAATAATTCACCGGTCCGGAAGAAACACACACCTGAGCTGGGCCTGAAAGTGTTATTGCCGCTGGTGAAACTACATTTACAATGGTGTTGTCGCTAGCAGCGCAAGAACCCGTTGCACTTGCTGTAATAGCAAACGCACCAGCGGCTGTTGGAGTGAATACGCCTGTTGCGGGATTCACACCTGTTCCACTCCAAGTAACTCCAGCCAATGAACTTACCAATGTAAATGATGCAGAAGTAGAACACACCGGAGCAACATCGGTTATGGTTACTGTTGGTGTTTGAATAACTTGAATGTTAGTTGTTGCAGGAGCATAGCATTGCCCTGCAAGAGGCGTGTAAGTTATGGTCTGCGAGCCTACTGCACCGGAGGGTGTGAATAGACCAGCAGGATTAACACCTGTTCCTGTCCATGTTCCACCTGCATTGTTGGCTGTTAATGTTACAGCGCTTGCATCTGAACAAAGAGTCGTTGGTGCAGTAATGATCGAAGGCGCAGCCGCTTGAACTTGAATAATGGTTGAACCTGTGCTTGGACAAGCACCACCTGTTGAGTAGTTAACGGTCCAACTTCCAACGCCTGCAGCAGTTGGTGAGAATACACCGGCTGCATTCACCCCAGTTCCACTGAATGTTCCACCGGGTATAGAAGGAACTAATGTTACAGCGGACGCTGTAGCGCAGAGTGCCCCTGGATTCGGAATGGTCACTGGCGTGCTTGCTTGATTATCGTAGAGCTCCGTATCGCTTGAATTTCCTCCACAATTCGCATTCGCCTGCATGCCCGAAAGCGTTAACGTGAATTGCGTGTCTTGCGTGGGTGCAGGAACTGTAGCGGTAATAATCCCTGATGCTGGCACAACACCTGAAGCCACTGTGATAATTGGTCCAACTGGATTAGCGGTCCAAGTGTAATTCACATTCATAGGAAGTGGCGTTAAGGTAGACACTGGTAAGTTCAAAGGAACGTTTGAAGTTGTGCAACATGCAGGATTGAATCCAAACGTCTGTGCGCAAGCTCCATCCGCAATTGGTGTTATAGTTGCTGGTGAAAAAGTAATTGTTGTAGGGACTCCTAATCCATTCGCGCCAGTAATAGTAAGTGTTGTCGTTGGTAAAATAGTGCCGAAATCTGTAGTGTAGCAATCTTGAACACGCAAAGTCCATGGACCTTGAGTCGCGTCACACCCATTGAAAGCAGACCAGTTAATTGGAGTTCCAGCTCCAAGACCATAAGCTCCATAATTACCAGTCATGTTACCTCCCGCACCGCAGATATTGAAGCTAGTTGTAGACTGATTCGTAAAACATAAATTCGAAAAATTGTCGAGTCCATTGCAATTAATGGCTTGGCCCATAGAACTACTATAAGGACTAAGCACGGCCGTTGGACTTCCGCATGAAGCAGGGCCAACAAGTGTAAAAGTTAAATCACTGTTGAACGTGTGAGTTCCTGATATGCACATGCTAATACTGGTTGAAGGACCAACAATTACAGGGGAAGACAAGTCCACTGGTGCGTTGTAGTATGGTGTTACTGAACCTAAATTCACCAGACCAGTCAAACTCAAAGATCCTCCACAACCTGGCGGAATTGGAGCAACATCAACAGATGTAGGCGTATCAACTTGTGACACCCAAGCCACATCTGAACCTAAAAAAGTTCCTGAAAGAGCGTCTGTAATAATTACGCGATATCCTCCAGGACCTGCGCCAGGAAAACTCTGAGGGCTAAAAACAATGGAGGATGTATAGAAAAAAGCCCAAGTATTTGTAAACGGATTAAAATATTGCCAAGTGTAGTTGTAAAGACCAGCAGAACTTGGAGGACCTGTGGCTACCAAGTCAGCAGAGCTTCCCGCACAAACGAAAAATATAGAATCATTCGGCTGACCGTTTGTGTAACTAGTGGGAGCAGAACCCGCGCAAGTTGGACAAGAAAATATTTGAGCACTCGCACAAACTGAAACAAACGAAAAAACTAGGAACAAATAGAGTGTTCTCATATTTAAAATCTTTGAAAAAAATTATTGATTAATCAAGTGGAAATAACGCAGAAAATCCATTGGATCAACCACAATATTCTGATTCGCTTCGCGAATTTCAATTTGAGAAACACCCATCGAACCAAAGACTTTCATCCATACTCCCCAGTGCACGTCTTCAACAAAATTCAACGTCAATTCATTTCCGTTCACTTGAACTTGAAAATACTTAGGATTATTCTGAACATATTCTAAAAGACCTGCTACGTTCGCATTTGAACTAGTTGTCAATTGAAATTTCACCGGATGAAATCCTTCTTCCACAACAGTGAAGTTTGTGGTTGAACTAAATGTCACTTGTGCATTTTGTGCGAATGCCTGAGCACCGCATATCATAACGAACATTAAAAAGGCAAAGAGTTTTTTCATTTTAATCGGATTTAGCGTACGCAATATAAGACAGAAAAGGGTTTCGTATAGTTGCCCTCACGGTCATTTTTTAACCCGAAAACAAATATTTCTATTTCCTCGTTTTGAAAAGTACCTTTGCGCCGCAAATGAACTTTAGCCGTCATCTACAAAAAACCGTCTTTCGAGCCGTTCAGCAAGCGGCACTCGAGCAACATGCTGAGGCATTTGTGATTGGCGGTTATGTGCGTGACCTTATGCTCAAACGTCTAAACAAGGACATTGACATTGTGACAAGCGGAGATGGACCCGCACTAGCCAATAGAACTGCAGAGTTACTCAATGTCAAACGCGTTTCAATCTTCGCGAATTTCGGCACCGCTCATTTCATTTACAAGGGAAGCGAGGTCGAATTCGTTTCCGCAAGAAAAGAATCGTATCGTTTATCAAGCAGAAAACCCGATGTCGAAAAAGGAAGTCTGGAAGACGACCAAATGCGCAGAGACTTCACCGTTAACGCCATGGCCCTCTCTCTTCAGAAAGAATCATTCGGAGAACTCGTAGATCCGTTCAACGGATTACTCGATCTTGAAAATAAAATTCTTCGCACGCCTTTAGAACCTGCAATAACATACAGCGACGACCCTTTGCGCATGATGCGGGCCATTCGCTTCGCTGCACAACTTAACTTCACCATAGAAGAAAAAAGTCTGCAGGCCATTAAAGAAAATGCTGCTAGATTAGAGATAGTAAGCGTTGAAAGAACAATGGTTGAATTCAACAAAATTCTGCTTTCCAAGAAACCTTCTGTTGGATTAAAACTTCTCTTCGATACAGATTTGCTTCATCAATTTTTTCCTGAAATGGTGAAGCTGCATGGTGTAGAGAAAAAACATAATTACGCCCACAAAGACAACTTTTACCACACCCTTGAAGTGGTAGACAACCTTCGAGCAAACACAAACAATCTTTGGCTGCTATGGGGCGCTGTGCTTCACGACATTGCGAAGCCCCACACCAAACGATTTGAAGAAGGAATAGGATGGACTTTCCACGGACACGAAGATGTTGGCGCACGCTGGGTTCCGAAGATTTTTCAACGACTGAAACTTCCACTCGATCATCAAATGAAATTCGTGCAAAAACTAGTCGCACTGCACCTTCGTCCAATTGCATTAACGAAAGATGAAATTTCAGATTCAGCGGTTCGAAGATTGTTGTTTGAAGCGGGTGACGACATCGATGATTTAATGCTCCTTTGTCAAGCCGACATTACTTCGAAAAACGAAGCGAAAGTGAAACGCTATTTAGCGAATTACGAAAAGGTGAAGTTGAAATTGGTAGAGCTTGAAGAGAAAGACCGTGTTCGAAATTTTCAGCCTCCGGTAAGCGGGGAGCTTGTTATGGAAACCTTCCAGCTTCAGCCTTGCAAAGAAGTAGGTGAAATAAAAAACGCCATTAAAGACGCTATTCTCGACGGTAAAATTCAGAACAATTTCGAAGAAGCTTTCGCTCACATGATTGAGCTTGGAAAGGCATTGAATCTTTCGCCGAAGAACTAACGAATTAACAAGAGTTTTCCTAACTCTACTTTTGTTTTGAATACTCCGAAAGCCACTGTGGCTGTCTCCCCTATCACTTCCAAAATCTCTCCTACTTGTTGCGTTTTTTCTAGACGAACAGTCGCACCCGGAATCATCTTCTTTCGGTCCTGAATAACTTTTTCTTTCTTCTCTGTCTTCACCTTAGATTCCGTCTGAACCTTTTTCTTTTTACGAGCTTCGTCACGCGTGGTTTTTTCAACCGCAACGAACTTTTTCAACTCCTCTAAAACATCTTTGTTTTTTGCTCGAAGATTGAATTTCTCTACCAGCTGATCGGCCTTCTTTCCCAAAATAATATACTTGTTATTTCTTTCGGAAGTCACATGCTGTTTGTCTAATTTATCTTGAAGTTTTTCCAATTTAGATTGAAAAGACTGCTCCTCTTTTCTCGCACTCACCTCTTGTTTTCTTGCAGCAGCTATCCCCTGTTCCAACTCAGATTTCTGACGTTGCAAATCCGAAAGCAAACCATCCATTTCTATTTTCTGCTTGCTCAATTTCTTCTTCGCGCGATCCAACAGATCTTCCGGAATGCCATTCATTTTCGCCACCTCGAAGGTGAACGAAGAACCCGGTTCGCCAACGCTTAACATATACGTTGGCTCTAGTGTTTCGGTATTGAAAAGCATACATCCGTTTACAGCATTTCGCAGTTGCGAAGCTTTAATTTTTATGGGTGAAAAGTGTGTGGTAATTACTCCGAAAGATTTTCGCGCATACAACTCTTCGAAGAACACTTCAGCCAAAGCACCTCCCAATTCAGGATCGGAACCTGTTCCGAATTCATCTAACAAAATCAATGATCTTCTATTCGCTGAATCCAAGAAAAACTTCATGCGCTTCAAGCGATATGAATACGTTGAAAGTTGATTCTCGATACTCTGATTGTCGCCGATATCTGTGAGTATGCAATCGAATCTACTTAAGACACTCGACTCGTCCGCAGGCACGAGCAGCGCGCATTCCCACATGAGCTGAATAAGTCCGACCGTTTTTAAGGTTATACTTTTCCCACCCGCATTCGGACCCGAAATAACCATCATACGTTGCTGACTGTTCAATTCCAACGATTGCGGAATGGTCTTCATTCCGCGTTCTGCATTTTTCAAAAGCAGGAGCGGATGAAAAGCCTTGTTCAACTTCACCGTAGGCTCTGAAACGAACTGAACCTTCTGCGCATCCATAAGAATGGCCAACCGCACACGAGCCTGAATATTATCGAGTTGAAGAAGGGTATCTAATACCGACTTCAACATAACCGCATGTCCTGAAAGGTAACGTGTAAGGCGTTGAAGAATCTTCCGAATCTCTGCGCGTTCATCGCCGAACAACATTTCCAATTGAGAATTCAAAAGCGTATTCACTCCTGGTTCTATGTAGGTTAAAACGCCTGTTTTGCTTGTCCCTAAAACATTTCCGGGAACTTTTCGCTTGTATGCGCTTAAAACGCTCAACACCCTTCGGTCTAACAAATACGATTCTCCGGTGTCTCCAAGAAACCCCTTCCCTTGACAGTCTTTCATGACACGCATGAAGTTCTTCGAAATTTCTCTGCGCGTGGAAACAATTTCCTGACGAATAACAGAGAGCTCATGCGAAGCTTCATCGCGAACCAACCACTTCGCATCGAAAATTTTCAGAATTTCAATTTCAATCTCGTCCGTGTATTCGCAACTCTGAATCAATTCATTCAATCGAGGAACCGACAAGCGCACTTCTTCTGGAATGTTCTTCAATAAACCAATGATGCGAATACCTTGAAGAATTTTAGCGAAGCTCTCTTCCGCCAGCACCGCATCTTTCACACGAAGCAATTTCAACTCTTCACCAAACTCTTTGAAATCCAAAGCTGGAATAGCAATGTCATTTTGCAAAAGGGTCTTGAGTTCGTGCGTGATCTCAAGGGTCCATTTCCATAAATCGAAATTTCCATAAGGTGAAAGTTCCAACAAAGCAGCAGCAGCCGTTGGCTGTTTCGCAAAAGAAGACAGCACATTACGAATCTCTTGAAATTCAAGATCTGTAACCAGTTGCTCGTTGAAATATCTCATGGGTGGCTAAAATAACACCGTACTGTGTGAAACATGCTGAAAAAGGCAGCAATGATTCAAACAAAATCACGAAATTAGTTTCATGAAAAAGGTGTTTAATTTCTTCAAGAACCGCTACTTGCTCACGATAGCGCTATTTGTTGTTTATAATCTTTTCATTAATAACATTGACATTCCTTTTATCATCTCTTCTCGCTGGGAACTGCACAAATTGCGCGATCAAGCTTTGCAACTTGAAAAAGACAACCAACGCGCGAAAGAGCAGCTGCAGGCGATTAATTCAAAAAGTTTCGAACTCGAAAAATTAGCTCGTGAAGAATATTTCATGAAGAAGCCGAACGAAGACGTGTACGTCTTCAAAATAAAAAATTAAATCTCTTCAGAGATTCGAACGGCGCGAGGCCCGAGTTCTACCACTTCCAAATTCGTAATTTTTCCTTTTTGAATTTGAAAACGCATTAACGTGCGCACCTTGTGAAAGCCATGCGTACCAGCGGCTCCAGGATTTAGATGAAGATTTCCTTGTCTCTGATTTTTTCCAGCTAAGCAAATGTGCGAGTGCCCGCAAATGAACACATCTACTTTCTCTTCTTGAATTATTTTCGAAACACGCGCAGGATAAGACGGCGGCCTTCCTCCAATGTGAGTCATGAAAACGCGCACTCCTTCCACATCGAAAATCAAGTCTTCTTTCGTCATTGAACGCACACGCGCATCGTCGATATTTCCATATACAATGCGAGTGACTTTCCCCATCGATTCCAATCGAGTCACTATCTCTTCCGATCCAATGTCTCCCGCATGCCAAATCTCATCGGCATTTCGGCAGTGTTCTTGTAATCGGTCATCGAAGTAACCGTGCGTGTCGGAAAGTAAAACAATTTGCATTGTTCAAAAATAATTCGAACCAACTGTGGTTATTACATTAATTCAAAGAATTTCGTAACAACGAATTGCATTGCACTAAATAACTATGAATAGAACCCTTACCTCGCTTATTTCTTTCTCGCTTTTATTACTAATGAACTCTTGCTTGGCGCAACCACACAAGGAATATAGCATTAAGAATAAGCGCGCAATTTCGAAATACGAAGAAGCCATTACTGCTTATGGTCAATACAATTCGAGCCTTGCTCTAGTCATTTTAGAGGATCTAATTGACAATGAAGATGAATTTGCAGAAGCATATTTTCTGTTGGGACAGATATACACTGAACAAGATAACAAGCAAAAAGCCATTTCAGCATTGGAAAAAGGGTTGGCCCTAAACGCTACTATATTTCCCATGGGATATTACATGCTCGGCGAAATCTACTTCAGTCTTGCAGAGTATGAAAAAGCAGAGCAAGCCATTACGACATTCACAAGAATGCCCAAAGCGAATCCCAACGTGCATTACAGGGCACAATTAATACTAGAAAGTTGTGTATTCGCAAAGGAAAGCATGAAGTACCCGGTGCCCTTCAACCCCATAAACCTCGGACCAAAAATAAATACAGAAAACGACGAATACTTTCCCTGCATTACAGCAGATACCAAAACATTACTTTTCACTCGTTTGTTAAAAGATAAACAAGCGTATGAAGGATTACACGAAGATTTCTTCATTGCGGAAAGAAAAGAAGTGAAAAACTTCAATGAAGGTTGGGAACAGTCTGTGCCCATTCCTTCCATAAATACCTTGTACAACGAGGGGGCTCCAACATTGAGTGCTGATGGACAAACCATCGTATTCACCGCATGTGAGTTACCCGGATTGGAATATGGCGAAACAAGATCCGGACTTGGCAGTTGCGATTTATTCTATTCTTTCCGAACCAAGTCGGGTTGGACTCCATCTGAAAATTTCGGACAAGGAATTAATTCGACCAATTGGGAGACGCAGCCTAGTTTAACTGCAGACGGAACCAAACTTTTTTTTATCAGAGGAAAAAAAGTAAAAGGCGGAAAAATTGAAAATCAAAACATCTACTATAGCCAATTGAACAATGAGGGCTATTGGAGCGAGCCATCAGAGATTCCTGGATATGTAAATACGAAAGGAAGAGAAGAAAGCGTATTCGTTCACCCAGATGGACAAACCCTATACTTCTCCTCAGATGGACACCCGGGTATGGGCGGTTTGGACATTTTTGTTTCCCACTTACAATCAAATGGAGATTGGAGCAGGCCGGTAAATCTTGGCTATCCAATTAACACATCTGCCAATGAGAATTCCATTCAAGTTACGGCTCAGGGAGATATTGCCTTAATGGCGAGCAATCGCGAGGGTGGTAACGGAGGACTTGATCTTTACTCCTTCGAACTTCCTGAAAACGTAAGACCGCGTTTCGTGAATTATGTTGAAGGATACGTTTATGACAGCAATACCAAATTGCCGTTAGATGGTAAGTTTCAATTGATGAATTTAAAATCGGGCGAAATTGTAGCCGAAGGATATTCCAATTCAAGTCGAAACGGATATTACCTAGTCTGCTTGCCTATAGGAAATGACTATGCACTTAATGTAACCTCTGAAAATTACCTCTTCTATTCATCGAACTTTTCACTTATAAATTCAACCGATACTAAGCCATTCAGAAAAGATGCTCCGCTTCAACAAATGAATGCCGGAGCAACCATTGTTCTTGAAAACATTTTCTTCAAAACAAACAGTGCGAACCTCGAAAGCGAATCGTTCATTGAATTGACGAAGCTTACAGAGCTTTTGGTTAAGAATGAGACTTTGCGCATTCGCATTGAAGGACATACGGACAGCGACGGAGATGAGGCTGCTAATTTGAAACTTTCACAAGCGCGAGCACTCAGTGTAAAAACATATTTAGAATCGAAGGGCATTGTTGCAACTCGAATAGAATCCGAAGGTTACGGCGAATCGCAGCCGATAGAAACCAATGCCACTCCGGAAGGAAAAGCAAAGAATCGAAGAACGGTTTTCAGAGTTCTTTAAAACAAAAAAGGTGTTCGAAATGAACACCTTTTTTCATTGAATCAATAAAATCAATTGATCACATTAATTACTCTATTCGGAGCTCTGAACGTCCCCTTAATAACCCCGCCTTTCGAAGTCCCTTGAATATTGGTCTTTCTTGTTGAGCGATCTAAATAAACCGTTGAAGTTCCCAAAGGCAGATTCGACAATGAGTTAATTCCAAAGACCATGTTGGTAGCTCCAACACTGTTCGTGAAATTCCAAGTGTCATCGCCCCAAGCCCATGAACCGATAAATGCGCCCACTTCTTGATTTTGAGAAAGAGCAGTTCCAGCCCATTGAAAATCATACGCTGCTGAACGACTAAGCTCCGTGAAACTCGAAGGAAAACCAATCGACTCAAACGCTGGAACCGTATTCGTGAATACGTTACCATCTAAATTGGTGTAGACAAAAGTTCCTGGAGCAATATTCCCAACGTAATCTTTCGCATGTCCGCCCCAAAAAATATTGTAAGGCAAAACATCTCCATTAAACTTCACATTATCCGTTGAATCCAATTCCAATAAAGTGCCTAAAGCACCACCAAAACGAAATCTAGCTATAACAGTGGTTACACCTGTGTTCGAATTGTAAAACTGCTCGTATTCGGTATAGATACGATCTTGATTCACATCGCCCGCAGATTCACCTGTGCAGGAAGTCAATGCAATAACCGCCAAAATCATTATTGAAAACAATACTTTTTTCATAGAGATTTTTTTTCGAATATAATTAAAAACTTAATGCGTTCTTCCAGGATAAACTTCCAACGCGTGACGCAGACATTCAACAGCATTGCGAAGCGCATCTTCATTCAACACATAAGCCAAGCGCACTTCGTTGGTTCCTGCGCCAGGTGTGGCGTAGAATCCAGTTGCTGGAGCCATCATCACCGTTTGATTGTTGTGTGAAAAATCTTCCAACATCCATTGACAGAATTTGTCTGCGTTATCAATTGGAAGTCGAGCAATGCAATAAAATGCACCCTTTGGATTTGGACACATAACGCCAGGAATGGCGTTCAATCCGCTCACTAAAATATCTCTGCGCTTCACGTACTCTGCCACTACTCCATCGAAGTATTCTTGAGGAGTATCCAAAGCCGCTTCTGAAGCAATCTGTCCGAATGTTGGTGGAGAAAGTCTCGCTTGCGCAAACTTCATGGCCATAGCCATGACCTCTGCGTTACGGGTAACGAGTGCACCAATGCGCGCACCGCACATGCTGTAACGCTTGCTCACGCTGTCAATCATGATAGCGTGATTGTCTAACCCTTCCAAATTCATAACTGAATGTGGAATGGCTCCGTCGTACATGAACTCGCGATAAACTTCATCTGCAATCAAGAACAAATCGTGCTTAATCACCAATTCGCGCAATTGCTCAAGCTCTTCCTTCGAATATAAATAGCCAGTTGGATTACCCGGATTACAAATCACGATTGCCTTTGTCTTTGGGGTAATTTTCTCTTCGAATGCTGAAATCGGAGGAAGTGCGAATCCAGTTTCAATGTATGAAGTAACAGGGACCACATTCACTCCTGCCATTACCGCGAATCCGTTGTAGTTCGCGTAAAACGGTTCTGGGATAATTACTTCGTCGCCCAGATTCATGCACGTCATGAACGTGAAAATCAACGCCTCTGAACCACCCGTGGTGATCATGAGTTGTTGCGGAGTTAGGGTTATGTCTTTCGAAGCGTAATAGCCCGTTAATCCTTTCTTGTATGAACCAATTCCGTCTGAGTTGCTGTATTCAATAACCTTAATGTCAAGGGCCTTCATTTTCTCACGCACAATCTCTGGCGTTTCAATGTCGGGCTGACCAATGTTCAAGTGATAGACAGTCTTTCCCGCAGCTTTAGCGGCCTCTGAAAAAGGCACCAGCTTGCGAATTGGAGAAGATGGCATAGCCACCGCTTTCGATGAAATGTTTGGCATAGAAATAAATTTGCTCGGCAAAATTAGGCAATTCCTGTCGGCTTCCTTCTTAACTTGCTCCAATGTTATTCTTTTCATCTGAAATACAAGACGGCAGTTGGAAATTGAACGAAGAAGAAAGCCGTCACATTAAAGTTTTGCGCCTGCATGAAGGGGAGAAATTAACCTTCACCAACGGCAAAGGCGAACGCATAGAAACCACTCTAGACAAGGTCGACAAGCATTGCACTTTGACAACGCTTTCGAGAGAAACCATTGAAAACACGAATCCCCATTTACACCTTTTTGTAGCCCCCACGAAGAATGCCGATCGCATTGAATGGTTGGTTGAAAAGGCCGTTGAAATGGGTATTCGTAGCATCACCTTTTTGATTTGCGAACACTCGGAACGTGTTCGCATGAAACCCGAGCGCATTGAACGCGTGGCCATTTCGGCTTTGAAGCAGAGCCTTCAATATTCATTGCCCGAATTGCATTTCGATGTGAAATTTCAAGATGCATGGAAAAATGCAGTTGGAATGAAATTGCTTGCGCACTGCGAAGACGGCCCGAAGATTCAACTTTCAACATGGAAAGAAAAGCATGCGAGCCTTTCTATTTTCATTGGACCGGAAGGAGACTTTTCGAAAAATGAAATTGCTTTGGCGAATGATGCTCCTGCCCTTTCCTTAGGGACAAACCGATTAAGAACTGAAACTGCTGCGCTGAAAGCACTAGTTGCAGCGCATGAATATTTCGAACGATAAACTTCTTTTATGAAACCTATTTTCAAATCACTGCTTGTTGTTTTTATGTTGAAAGGCATTTCAATGTTCGCGCAAGTTGAAACGTTAATCCCGATGCCCACAAGCATTGCCTATGTTCACGGAAAAGGATTTCTATGGACGGCAGGCACACAAGCAGAAGGGCTTGGAATGTGTCAGCAAGAAGTTGAACTTTTTAATTCTTGGCTGAAGGAGAACGAACCCGATTTGGTTATTGAAGTTTCAAACCAAGGCGTGGAAAAACGTCAGCCTAAAAAAGTCATTTTCCAACTCACGAAAAACATTCCTTCGAATACCGAAGCTTACTACTTAACTGTTCGCGAAAATGAAATCCGTTTAACATCGGCAACGGAAGAAGGCATTTCACGGGGCATGCAGACCTTGAAGCAATTGTTACCGAAGTATTTCAAGACGAACGAATCGTTTGCTGCATTTGAAATTCCGAGCATGAACATCTCAGATGCGCCAGTTTATCCGCATCGCGGAATGCTACTCGACTGCGGAAGAAATTTCATGGATGTCGCTACCGTGAAGAAGTATATAGACGCATTGGCGTTTTACAAAATGAATGTCCTTCACTGGCACTTAACCGAAGACCAAGGCTGGCGCATTGAAATAAAAAAATATCCAGAGCTTGCGCGTCTTGGTTCTTACCGTATGGATAAATTCGGAAATCATGTGAGCGAAGGCTATTACACCCAAGAGCAGATCAAAGACATTGTGGCTTATGCTCAAGCCAGACACGTGACCATTATTCCGGAAATAGAAATGCCCGGCCATTCGGTGGCTGCCATTAGTGCTTACCCGTGGCTCAGTTGCACAGGAGAGAGTATTCAGGTTGAAACGGAATGGGGCGTGTTCAAAGACATTTATTGCGCAGGGAACGACAGCACTGTTCAGTTTTTGAAAGACGTCATGGACGAAGTCTGTGCGCTTTTCCCGAGTAAGTACATTCACATTGGCGGAGACGAAGCGCCGAAATTCCGTTGGGAGCATTGCGACAAATGTCAGAAGAGAATTCACGATCACGGATTGAAAAACGAAGCGCAGTTGCAGACTTGGCTCATTGAAGAAATGGCGAAGTACCTCAACACGAAAGGAAGACAGATTATTGGATGGGATGAAATTCTGGAAGGAGGAATTCCGGCCGACGCTATGATTCAGAGCTGGCGGGGCATGGAAGGCGGAATAGCAGCAGCGAAGCAAAAGCACGGTGTGGTTATGAGTCCAACCTCGCATTGTTATCTTGACTACGGCCTCGATAACATTAACATGGAGAAGGTCTATAACTTCAATCCAATGCCTGCTGAGTTAAGCCCGGAAGAAGGAAAATACATTCGCGGTGCGGAAGGAAATATGTGGACCGAAAGAGCACCGCAAGAGCTTGTCGACAGCAAAGTATTTCCAAGGTTGCTGGCGTTGAGTGAAGTGTTGTGGACAGCACCGAAGAAACGCGATTACGAAGCCTTTGCGGGTCGCGTTGATAAGAACTACGAACGCTTGGATCAGTTGAAAATTAAATACGGATTCCCCGATGTGCCGTTGAATTTCCGATCACAGGTATTGCCTACTGGAGAGGTTGAAGTTCGCGCAGTGACAAGTACGAAAAGCTTAATCATCGTTAACTACAGAAAAAACCAAGACGAAACCTCTCAGAATTATTCAAAACCAATTATTGTAAGCGATACATATACCACGCTAAACTTTGAATATTACTTTCCTTGGAGCACAGGGGTTTTCTACGAATCACGCGTGTACACTTCGAACATGGCGACGGGTAAAAAGGTAACGCTTGCCTATACGCCGAGTGTGTATTATCCGGGTGGCGGTGAGAACGCGTTGGTTGATGGAAGAATCGGCACTGAGAATTTCAGAGACGGCATTTGGCAAGGGGTTCAAGGCAAGAACATGGAAGTGGTGATTGACTTAGGCGATGTGAAGCCGTTCGAGCATGTAACCACGCGCTGGTTTCATTACGCGAATGCGTGGATCTTCCGTCCGAAAGCCGTTGAAGTCTATAAGAGCTTTGACGGAAATTTATGGGACAAAGTGGCGACGATAAATCCGAACATTGAAGAGCAAACTTCAGGAGAGCTTATTGATCAATTCAGCCACGGGATAGGTCAAGTTCATTTGGCCCGATACATCAAGGTCATTGGCGTAAACAACGGCCCTTGTCCGGAATGGCACGACGCCGTAGGCGAACCGAGTTGGTTGTTTTGTGATGAGGTAATTGTTGAGTAATCACTTGTTACTCACAAGTGATCAATCAGCCTTCGTGATCAATCAGCCTTCTTCTGATCAATTGCTATGCAATCAATCGCGGAGCTATTATTGTTCCGACATCGATCTCGTCGCCTCATCTAAGCACGGTTGCACGATTCGCTCTAATTCCTTTTCTTGAATGCTTCCTTTGGTATATCTCTTTTCTAGAGCGGTTGCTTTAATTTCAAAGTCGGCCGAGAGTTTATTCATCTTCTCCGTATCGCCAGATTTTTGTGCTTCAGCCATTTCTAATAACGTTGTACATATGTACTTTCCATCAATTTCAATTTGCCACAGCTCCATCTTACTCAATTTAACTTCTTCTTCATCATCCGCCAAAGTGAACTTAATTGGTATGGTCAAGAATACGCGTTGAGGAGTTCCATTTTGACTTCCAGGAAAAAATCTACCCAGTTTCTTACAAGCATTCAATGCCTCGCGATCCAATCCACTTCCTCCTTGAACTCCTCGTGTAACCGTGAAATTCGAAGTCGACCCATCCTTTTCGACAACGAAATTCACGAACACCGTTCCTTCAATGTTCTGAGACTTCTCTTGTTCAGGGTAGGTTATGTTGTTGTATAAAAATTCATACAATGCTTTTTCACCACCCGGATAGGTAGGCATTTCCTGAACAAATGTCAAAGGAGTTTCCTTGCTCGGCTGAGCGCATACAACTGATGACGCTACAGCAAACACAAATAATAATATTCTATTTTTCATATTTCACTCTTTTATTTCAAACAATTCAATTCTTTTCGATTTCTACAGCGTTTAAAAAAATACTATTTTCCTGATAAAACGAAATTCACATCGGTCAGATACTCAGCGATATTATCTTGAATTCTAGGTTTAGCTGGATCTAATTTCGCAGATTTACCTGGTCCTTTAACCTCTTCTCCTCCCTCGGCTTCGTTTTCTAAAAGCTCTATTAGGTTCTCATTCCGATCGCAATAGAATCGCTTTTCAAAGCTGTTTCCTTCACCACCACCTGTCACTAGCACAAAGAAGATTTTACCTTCCTTCTTATAAATTGTCAATTGATACCCCCACTCGTAACCACTGAAATCGCCACGAATTAATTCATAACTCGCATCTAGTTTGCACGTCTTTACTATTTGATCAAAAGGCATTTTCTCCGACTCGGGGTCGAACCCTTCGTATTTCACACGCTTCTTCGTTTCGCAATTCTGCATTCCAATTTTTTGAATATCGGAATACCAAAGTTTAATCTCTTGAATGCGTTCTTCTTTGGTTTGTGGCTTCTCTTCTACAACAGGAGCTGGCGCCGGAGTAGCTACAGGTGCTGCCGCTGTAGGTTGATGGTCATCTTGTTGTCCTCCGCAGGAGAATAACATCACGCTGCAAGCAATTAAAATAAGGTTGGAATATAATTTCATGAAATAAAAATAAAACAATCTCACACTAAACCAACAAAAGATTTACAACTTAATCGTCCAAAGGACTATCGTCTGGAAGACATTCGCCATAGGCATTCGTCGCAGACATTCGTGCTTGCACATTAGTCGCAGACATTCTTTTTTACAAAAAAAAGCCCTCCGAAGAGGGCCTATCCTATTTCTATTGCTAGAAATTATTTTTTTACACGTTCTGCTACTGCTTTGAACGCTTCTGGGTGATTCATTGCCAAGTCTGCAAGAACCTTACGGTTCAATTCAACTCCATGTGCG
>CANIBZ010000031.1 GCA_947466425.1 Flavobacteriales bacterium | reverse complement strand
GGTGGAATCATGCACGATCCGATTCTCGGATTTACCCTTTTCAGTTTATCTGGCGTGGGTATCATGCTTAGCGGAATGTTCTGGTATTGGTACATCGCAAAAGAACGCGAAACTTTGGAGCATTTGGGCTAAATTTGAACATGCTCAAACGCAGAATTCTTTTTTATTTATCGAAGTGGATTAAGCCCGTCATGATTGGACGTTACAAGCGTTCCGACGGAACGGTTCTTGCGCTTACGCGCATTTGCAGTTCTACTTTTTTACAAGGTGAAAAGAATTTTCATGTGGAAGACAACGTGTACATTGGTCACGCGAATTTCATAGATGCTTCAAACGGATTAACGATTGAAGAAGGTTGTCAGGTCACGAATTTCGTGAGTATTATAACTCATTCCAGTCACGACGCCATTCGTTTATACGGAAAGAAATACGCTTCCACTCCAAAGAAATTGGCCTACAACGAAGGTCAAGTAAAGATTGGAAAGTACTCCTTCATTGGACCGCACGCGGTTATTATGCCGGGAACAACCCTTGGAAAAGGAAGCCTCGTTTCAGCATACAGTTTCGTGAAAGGTTCATTCCCCGATTACGCGATTATTTCTGGAAATCCAGCTGTTGTTGTTGGCGACACGCGCGACCGCGACAGCAAATGGTTAGCAGACCACGCAGACCTTAACGCCAATTACCAATCTTGGAACGAAGGGTAAAATGAAGAATAAGAAATTGCTCATCATTGGTAGTGCTTCCATTCACACCGAGAACTTTTTTCAATTGATGAAAGAAGATTTTGAAGAAGTGAAACTCATCACCGATGTGAACTTCAGTCTTTCGAGTCTCTCTGCACAGTGGAACACGCCTCGAAAAATTCGAAGTATCGCGAAGCAATTCAATCCAGATATCGTTCACATTCATCAGGTCAACAGTGTTGCCTATTACGCTTTGAAAGCAGTTTTACCCTTGGGAATTCCAACGGTCCTTACAGCATGGGGTAGCGACATTTATTTAACTCCGCATCGGAATTTCTTGTTGAAGTATTTGGTGCGTTGGAATCTGAAACACACACACTCCTTTACCGCCGACTCGAACGATTTGGCGCAAGCCATGCAAGCGCTTCTTCCGGAAAAGAAAATTGATATTCTGGTAGCGAATTTTGGAATTAACCTTCAGCCTATTCAAGCTGAAAAAGAAAAAGTCTTTTACTCGAATCGACTTCATAAAAAATTATATCGTGTAGACTTCATCTTGCGCGCTTTTGCGAAATTCAAAAGCAAACCGAATCGTGAAGAATGGAAATTGATTGTGGGTGCGGTTGGTGAAGAAACCGATCAGTTGAAAGCGCTAGCCGCTGAATTGAATATTCTTTCGAGCACTGAATTCGTTGGATGGTTGCAGCCAGAAGACAACGCGCGCAACTACGCCAAAGCCACTTACTACATTTCCATTCCGGAAAGCGATGCAACCTCTATAAGCGTTCTGGAAGCCATGGCAAGCGGATGCATTCCCATACTCTCGAACCTACCTTCAAGCGTTGAATGGGTTTCGCACGGCACAACAGGATTTATTGTTGAAGACGTTCACAGCGATTTTATTTCGGAAGCTTTCGAAATGAATTTATCGAATGCCTCTGAATTGAATAAGCAACGTATTGAACGCGACGGAACCAAGGAAGCGAATCGCAAGAAATTCATTTCACTTTACGAAAAACTTTTGTCGAAATGAAAATCAAAGTCGCGCACTTCACCACATTGCATCCGCCTTTCGACAGTCGCATTTTCATGAAAGAATGTGTGAGTCTTGCGCAGGCAGGTTACGAAGTTTCACTTGTTGTTCCTCACTCGGAATCGCTCGTGCGCGAGGGTGTTCAGGTTGTTGCTCTTCCGACAACAACGAGTCGACTTAAAAAATTATTCATCACGGCGTGGCAAGGATTCTTCGCTGTAATGAAATTAAACGTGAAGATTGTTCACATTCACGATCCTGAACTTATTCGCTTTGCACCGCTGTTTTGGTTATTCGGAAAGAAAGTAATTTTCGATTCGCACGAACACGTGAGTAAGCAAATTGAAAGCAAACCTTTGGGTCCATTGTTCGTTCGGAAAATAGCGGGATTCGTGTATTCGTGCATAGAGCAATTCTATCTTTTGTTTTGTGTTCGAGTAATCTCTGTTACTCCAGAAATTGCGCAGGCCCTTTCCAAAAAGAAATCGGCGGTGGTTCGAAACTATCCTATACTCTCTCTTCCACAAATAAAAATTTCGGAACAAAAAGGAGAAGTCACTCGCTTCATCTATTGCGGTGGACTTACCGAAATACGCGGCATCTACGAATGCGTTGAAGCACTTGCTGAAGTGGATAACGCAACGCTTACACTCGTTGGTGCATGGGACTTTGAAGCATACAGACAAAAGTGTATGTCTTCGAAAGGATGGGAAAAAGTAAATGAAGTTGGACATGTTCCTGCGGCCGATGTTTACGGCTATTACGCTCAATCACATGTTGGATTGGCAATACTCTATCCTGAAAAAAATTACCTCGAATCGCTTCCTATTAAAGCGTTCGAATATTTGGCTTGCGGACTTCCAGTGATCATGTCGAACTTCCCGTATTGGGAAAAAACATTTGTTGAAGGATGCTACTTAGTCACCCCTTCCAACAAACAAGAAATGATTTCTGCCATGAAGAAATTGCAAAGCGAATCGCTTCGTCTTGAATCAGGAAAAAGAGGAAATGTTTGGGTGAAAGAAAATTGCAGTTGGGAAAATGAAGCGCGCACGCTTGTTCAACTTTACAACGAAATTTCAAAATGAGTTACCCTTCTGTAGGCATTGCCATTCCATGCTTTCAAGAAGCATTACACATTGAAGAATGTGTACTATCCTGTTTGAATCAATCTTATTCAGGAAACATTCGCGTTTACGTTGCCGATGGCGGAAGTACCGACGGCACGCTCGAAAAGCTTCAGCAACTTGCCCTTCAACATGTAAATAAAATTGTTGTATTGAAGAACGAACGCCGTGTTACTCCGGTAGCACTGAACCTGGGATTGCAAGCGAGCAACGAAGATTTCAAAATGATTCTTGGCGCGCACGCTGCTCTTCCGCATGACTACATTGAAAAATGCATGCAGACGTATATTGAAAATCCGGAAGCGGATTGTGTTGGAGGAATTATTATAAACGAATATCAAGATGCAACTTCTCAAGCCATTGGATGCGCCATGTCGTCTTCGTTTGGCGTGGGTAATGCACATTTCAGAACGGGAAATAAAAACGGATTTGTAGATACTGTTGCCTTCGGCATGTACCGCAAAGAAGTGTTTGAAAAAATTGGTTATTTCAGAGAAGAGCTCATTCGCAACCAAGACGACGAGTTCAATTTCCGAATGGAAATGAACGGTATGAAATGTTACTTGAACACTGAGTTACATTCGAAATATTACGTTCGCGGAACATTAAACAAATTACTGAAGCAGTATTATCAATACGGTTATTGGAAGGTGTATGTGAACTTACTTCACGGACAAATCACTACAGTGCGACAACTGGTTCCGTTCGCGTTTGTATGCTACCTCATCTCGCTTTTACTGACGAATATTATTCTTCCGAAGTACTCGCTCTTCATGGCCATTCCGCTTCTGCTGTATTTCATTCTTGCACTAACCTTCGCGCTTCGATCAAACAGCAAAGAGCCGCGTTCAACCTTGTTAAGCTTTTTCATTTTACATTTAGGCTACGGATGGGGTTATTTGCGCGGTGTCTTTGAAATGAAGATTTTCGGAAAGCGTCCTACCCTTCAAAACGCACAACACAACAGATAGAATATGCGATCAGCACTTTTTATTTTATTCGCCTTGCTCATGAACTCAATGGCTGCACAGAATTTAAGTGTAAAACAGAACTTAACTTCTCCATTCATGTCGTGGGTTTTCAATGAGGAAGGAAAAACAGAACTCATGTCGGCCGTTGTGCCAGGCAATGTGCACAGAGATTTGGTATTGAATAAAAAAATTGCAGATCCACTTATTGGAACGAACGAAACCACTGTGCAATGGGTCTCTGAAAAAAGTTGGGAATACACGCTGAACGATTTCGTTTGCGAGCCGAACATGCTCCTTCAAGATAAAATTGAATTGCGTTTGAATGGAATAGATACCTACGCGAAAATTTTCCTCAACAATACATTTCTGGGTGAAACAAACAACGCGTTCGTGCAATTCGATTTCAATGTGAAAGGAATACTTCTTCCGAAAGGAAATAAGCTGCGCTTTGTTTTTTCTCCGGCCGAAGCCTACGCGAAACAAAAATTAGCAGAACGCATTCTTCCGCTTCCAGGTGACAGCATTCGGGCGGTTTGCAGAAAACCGCAGTATCACTTCGGTTGGGATTGGGGACCGAAGCTCGTGACGTGTGGAATTACGAAACCCATTGAATTGGTCGGACACACCGACTTGTTGTTCGAGACATTTGGCGTTGAAACACTTTCATTGAATGAAGGAAAAGCACAGATGCGCGCGCACATTCACTATCGCGCCGACAAAGAAGAAAAAATTACTGTAGCATTTAATTTCGGAGGACAACTATTCAAGGAAGAATTTATTTCGCGTGTGGGGGAACATGATTTTATTTTTCCATTCGAATTGAATGAACCCAAGTTGTGGTGGCCGAATGAAGCAGGTGAGCCGTTCATGTATTTGGTTCAATGCACGCTGCAAACGGCAAGTGGCAAAGCAAATACGCGTGTCATGAAAGCGGGAGTCCGCACAATAGAATTGGTAAATAAACCCGATGAATTCGGAGAGAGTTTTTACTTCAAGGTAAACGGAAAGAGCATTTTTATGAAGGGCGCGAATTACATTCCGTTGCGTATGCTTCCTTCCGTAAACAGCGAAGCTGAATACCGCATTCTTCTTGAACAGTGCAAGGGTGCGCACTTCAATATGTTGCGCGTTTGGGGTGGTGGAATTTACGAAAGCGACATGTTCTATTCGTTGTGCAACGAAATGGGAATTCTCATTTGGCAAGACTTCATGTTTGCGTGCAGCATGTATCCGGGCGATGCGAAATTTTTAGAAAGCGTTCAAAAAGAAGCCGAACAAAATGTCCGCAGAATTTCATACAACCCATGCATGGCGCTTTGGTGCGGGAACAACGAAAATGCAGAAGCATGGTCGAATTGGGGTTGGAAGACGGGATTGTCGAATGCATCGGTTGCTGCTATTGACAGCGAATACAACCAGTTGTTCAATCAGCTATTACCTGGAATTGTCGGACACTTTTCGAACCTTCCTTATTGGCCTTCGTCACCACAATTCGGAAGAGGAAATAAAGAGTCGTTGAATGTTGGCGACTCGCATTACTGGGGATTGTGGCATGACGCGCAGCCGTTTTCAGTTTTGGAAACGAAGGTTCCTCGATTCATGAGTGAGTTCGGCATGCAAAGTTTTCCAAGTGAAGATGTATTGAAGTTAATGTCGCCCCTTGCTCCTTACGACATGAATTCGGAAGGAATAAAATTGCATCAGAAAAACGCACGCGGCTTTGGCTTAATGAAGCAATACACCGAGCAGTGGTATCCTAAAGCTAGCGAGCTTCCTGTTCCTGAGTATGCGAAGCTTACCCAAGAAATGCAAGCCGAAGGCATGTGTCGAGCCATTGAAGTTCAGCGCAGCAGTCCGCGTTGTGGCGGCACTTTATACTGGCAGTTGAACGATGTTTGGCCATCGTTTTCGTGGAGTAGTATTGACGTGTTAGGAAAGGAAAAAATCTTCCATCAGAAATTAAAAGAGAGTTACGCTCCGCAATTGCTGACGTACAAAATCGAAAACGATTCGCTCTACATCATTTGGGTCGACGATCAATATAAAGAATCTTATTATGTGAAAGTTTTCGGAGAAATAAAACAGCTTCAAAAGAAACGTGCCCGCGGCATTGGTTTCAGCAATTACACCATTGCAGTTAATGGACGTATCTCTGTCAGCGAAGGCATTTCACTTCGAGATTTAAAAGGAAAACAAAAGCGAATGTTGTTGCTTAATGCGGAGTATAAGGATATTCTTTTAGAAAGAAGGTTTACGCTTCGCTAGAATGTCTTTCAGACGAATGTTGGCATTGCCAACGAATGTCTTCAATGAATGTCCGAAGGACTTTAATTAATCTTGCGAAGCATCGTCGAAGACTGTCGTTCGAAGAACATTCGTCGAAGACATTCTCTCCTTAAAAAGGAGATTCTTCCCCGCCTGTAAACGTAAAGTCCTCATCATCTCCGAAATCATCATTCATCTTCGAAGCCACTGTAATGGTGGTTGCTCCGCTATCGAGGAAGGCATTGTTCGCAGGAATAGCTCTGGCTTCATTTGACCCTGCGTTGAACTCGTTGTTGAAGTTATATCCGTCTACATCGGCGAATTTCGCGAGGTTCGCAATGAATCGCAGGCGAATGTTATCGAGTCCACCGTTCCGGTGTTTCGCAATAATTAATTCAGCCAGACCTTGAGAAGGCGTGCGTTCGTTGTCGTTGAATTCGGTGAGACCGTAATATTCTGGACGGTAAATGAATCCTACGATATCGGCATCTTGCTCAATCGCTCCAGATTCACGTAAGTCGGAAAGCATAGGGCGTTTGTCTCCGCCGCGTGTTTCAACAGAACGAGAGAGCTGTGAAAGCGCGATAACGGGCACATCGAGTTCTTTCGCTATTTGTTTAATGGAACGAGAGATAGCAGAGATCTCTTGCTCACGGTTTCCGCCTTTGCCTTCGCCAGCGGTCATGAGTTGCAAGTAGTCGATGATGATCAGTTCTATTCCGTGATTCGATTTAAGTCGACGGCATTTCGCTCGCAATTCGAAAACCGAAAGTGCGGGAGTATCATCTATGAATATGGGAGCTTCAGACAAGTTGACCACTTGATGATGAAGCTGCGTTAATTCGTAATCTTTCAGCTGTCCTTTACGAAGTTTCTCGGAATTGATTTCCGTTTCACTTGCGATCAAACGTTGAACCAATTGAACACCCGACATCTCGAGCGAAAAAACCGCAACTGGACGTTTGAAATCGACCGCTACGTTTCTAGCCATAGACAGAACGAAAGCTGTTTTACCCATACCCGGACGAGCCGCAATAACAATCATGTCTGACTTCTGCCATCCGCCAGTAAGTTTATCTACTGCATTGAATCCGGTTGGTGTACCGCTAATTCCGTCTTTGTTCTTTCTGGCCAATTCTATCGCTTCCATGGCAGACTTCACGAGTGTGCTCATTTTGTCGGAAGACTTACGAATGTTTCCTTCGGCCACTTCGAAGATGTTGCTTTCCGCTTTGTCTAGTAAGTCGAAGGTATCTGTGGTTTCGTCGTAGGCTGCTTTAATAATTTCATTCGATACGCGTATTAATTCGCGTTGAATGAATTTTTGAGAAACGATACGTGCGTGAGTTTCAATGTTGGCGGTAGAGGCAACGCGATTGGTTAATTGTGAAATGTAAAGCGGTCCGCCTACGAAGTCGAGTTTTCCTGCTTTGCGAAGGGCTTGGGTAACCGTAAGAATGTCAACTGCTTGTCCAGCACCGAATAGTTCACGAATGGCTTCGAAGATGTCTCCGTTTGCCTCTTTGTAAAACGAATCGGGCTTCAAGATATCGATAACCGCGTTCAGCGATTTCCCTTCGAGTAGCATGGCACCGAGAACCGCCTCTTCCAAATCAACGGCTTGTGGCGGAAGTTTCCCCATTTCATTCGCTGGCATGAAGTCGCGAATAGCGGAAACTCTGTCTTTACGTGGATTTTTCGGTTTGAAGTTATTGTCTGTTGCCATAGGTTTTCGGTTCTAGAAGGACCTCAAAATTAGTTCAGAGTATTTGATTGTGGGGGCAAAAGTTTTACAACTTGAGCTTTTGATAGTATGTGAATAACTTGAATTGCTTCGCAATCAATCCGCTCTGCGGATCAATCTGAGTCCCTCAGATCAATTGCGAAGCAATCCAATATTACTATTCATCCGAAGGATTGATCGCCGAAGGTGATTGATCACGCAGTGATTGATCTGAAAGATTGATTGCAAAGCAATGTATGCGAAGAATATATCTGAATTTTTATTCCATAGCTCTTGAATCTCCTTCTGGACGCGGATTCTCGATAGAAAAATAGGCACATATCTGCGCATAAGCATTTTCGAAGCCCATTGCCTATTCAAATACTTTTGATTCATTCGAGATAGAACTAATCACTAAAATAAATTCCAATACGCGTGTATCTATATTTAGAAACTTTTAATACATTTGTCAAACCTTCCATTTATCTAGTCGATGAGATATTTTGAAACTATATTCCTGGAAGAGGCGCATGATTTCATTGGAAAACAAAATCCCAAAACCCGGATAAAGATTTTGTATAACATAGACCGTGCAGCGCAATGCAATGACGCTACTCTATTTAAAAAACTAAGTTCTGACATCTGGGAATTCAGAACGTTACATGCTGGAATTCAAATTCGATTACTGGCCTTTTGGGATAACAGCAAAAAGAACAAAACGCTCGTCGTATCCACCCATGGCTTTGTTAAAAAAGTTGACAAAGTCCCAAACAGAGAAATAGAAAGAGCAATTAGCGCAAGGAAAGAATATTTTCTAAATCAATAAAAGAGTTCAAATGCCTACTAAAAAAACAAAATCATACACCCTCGACGAAATGAAAGACAAATTCATTGGCAAGAAGGGAAGTCCGGTAAGAGAGAAATATGAATACGAACTGCGCATGGACTTATTGGGGCAAATGATCAAAACAACTCGAAAAGAACGAAACCTCACCCAAGAACAATTGGGACAATTGCTTGGTGTTCAGAAAGCGCAAATCTCTAAACTCGAAAACAGCGCTAACAGCGCGAGTATCGACACCATTCTAAAAGTGTTTCAGGCACTCAAAGCCGAAATCAGCTTTCAGGTTAAACTTGAAAACAATTTCGTGAAAATTTAATTTCCACTACAATTTGGTTAGTGGCGCTAACCAACTGAAATCTTGTTCCTTCAATTAATTAAATCGAAAAAAATAGCATCAACTATATTGTTCTATTTGGTTTACAATGTAAACTACTTTACATTTACGGATGAATACACCTAAATCATTATTATGAATATCTCTGAATCAATAAAAACAATTGAAGAGTCCCTAGCGACTACAAGAAAAATTAAAACTGGGGCCCAGTTTTATTACATATTGTGGGGATGTGTGCTTTGCCTGTACTTTTTAATTCATTTCCTTGCAATTACATATTTCAAAAATAATAATGAAACATTCCTAAATTGGACGTGGGTTCTTTTTCCACTGGGAGGATTTGGATCCATGTTAAATAAAAAATCAGATGATAAAAACGAGACTGCAAAATCGCACTTCGATAGAGTTTATTTCATCGTATTCATTGCGTTATCACTAATGTACGCTATAGTTACCTTAATTTCAATACGATTCAATCAACATCTCATAATTACCTTGTTCCCTATGCTCATTGGCTGTGCAGTATTTATTACAGGAGGAATAACTAAACACAATGCATCCATAATAGGAGGAGCACTCAGCATGCCACTCACAATATTCAGCTACAATGCTGAATTAAACTTAGCGTATCTATTGGCTGCAGTTGCCGCACTATGCGCTTGCATAATTCCTGGCATTCTCATGAAAGGCGCTAATGTTTGATAATCTCGACCCTGTTTTACACTCTCAACTCAGGTTGGCGGTTATGTCCTTGCTAATGGGATTAGAAGAGGCTGAATTTGTCTATTTGAAAGAAAAGACAAATGCTACCTCTGGAAATTTAAGTGTTCAGCTAGACAAGCTTGTGCAAGCTAAATACATTAAAATTAAGAAATCTTTCAAAGGAAAATATCCAGTTACAAAAGCGACAATTACAACCAAAGGTGAGCGTGCGTTTAACGAATATGTTCAAGCCTTAAAAAGCTATATCAAATAACTAAAAATCTACAGATAGGCCGACCTGTTAGATAATTCGTACCAATAGGCTATTTTTACGGGAGAATATGAGCAACACTAAAATTTCCATCCGATTCTTTAATGACCGCGAAGTTCGCGCGGTTTGGGATGAAGAAAACGCTAAGTGGTGGTTTTCTGTTTTGGATGTTGTTGCTGTTCTTACAGATCAAGAGGATTACTCGAAATCGCGCAATTATTGGAAATACCTTAAAGCGAAACTCAAGAGAGAAAATAGTCAAGTGGTTAGTGCCACTACCCAGTTGAAATTGCTTGCCCCTGATGGAAAACATCGTCTCGCTGACATGTTAGATTATTCGGGCATAATAGACTTAGGCAAAGAGTTTCCTGGAAAAAAAGCAAATAGATTTATTGAGTGGTTCTCGTACAGTGATGAAACGATTGATGGAAAGAGCAAAACAAAGGCATACGCTCTATTTGAAAGTTCATTTATTGAAAACATTGAAGTCGGAACAACAAAAGGGCTTCAACAAATTCACGCTTACTTGTTTGGTGGACTCTATGAATTTGCTGGACAAATCAGACAGAAGAATATTTCGAAAGGTGGGTTTCAATTTGCCATGTCGAAATTCTTGGTTGAAAATCTGAAGCAAATTGAATTGATGCCTGAGTCAACCTTTGATGAAATTGTTTCGAAGTATATCGAAATGAATATCGCTCATCCGTTTATGGAAGGTAACGGACGAAGCGCTCGCGTATGGCTTGATTTAATTCTAAAAAAACGCATTCAAAAATGTATCGATTGGAGTCAAATCGGCAAAAGAGAATACATGAATGCTATGGTACACAGTCCAACTAACAGCCAAGTCTTAAAGACCCTGCTTCAAAATGCATTAACTCCGAAAATCAATGATCGTGAAATGTTCATGAAAGGAATTGATTACTCTTATTATTACGAGGAAGGGGAATGAGGGAACTTCGTTGTTTCTGCTATTCCACCTTTAAATTGTAGAACCTATAGTCTCCGCCATCATGGGTAATATTGAACTTTTTCACATAATTCAATTTCGGCATTTTTTGAACTGAAATTTCAGGAATTGAGTTATAGCCATACACATAGGCACCACCATCAAACGAAAACTGATAAAGGACATTCGTTCTTTCATAGGATTTAAAGTAAAGTCTATAACTAGAACCATCGTATAGCATAGACCAACTGTTCCATTCTGTATCCTCTGGGGCTCCAATAATTTCAATCTCAGGAATAGAATTAAAGCCAAATCGGTAGGCTTGATTAATTTCGTCATAAGAACATTGAAATAAACTGAAGTTTTCTTTCGATCTAAAGTATAGACGATAAAACTGCCCGTCGAATAAAATTGAAAAATTACTAATATTTGTTCCTGTTGGCAACCCTAAAACAGGTATTTCACTTATTGAATTATATCCAAACTCGTATTCCAAAGTGCTCTCATTAAATCCGAATTGATAAAGCACATCAGATCTTTTTAGAGGAAAGAAATACAATCTATAAGTTTTTCCGTCGTGTAAAATTGACCACCTATTCCAATCTATATCAACAGGTGCCCCAGACACTGAAATTTTTGGTAACGAACGATAACCATATTCATAAATATCACCATTAAACGCAGCTTGATAAAGTGTTGCGCGACTTTGAGCATGCGAAATGCTTGACACAAAAATCAACATAGCCCACAAAGCAAACGGAAAAAGCTTTTGTTTTAAATTATTCATATATTATATTTTTTTTTAAAAACATCTCAAATGTAGCGATATCCTGTCCAAATGAAAAAAAAAAAGGTTTTCCAATTAATTTCGGATGCTCTTCCTCTATTTTTGCTTCGTTAAGGAATAAACCACTAAACCATAATTAAGCATGATACTAACGAAAGACGCAAAAATCAATTACCTGAACATAGGCTTAATGATTTTAAGCGCAGGCTTATCTTTTTTTCTTCCTTTCGAGACCTTTTTGATTGCCTATGCTTTTTTAGGTCCCCTTCACTATTTAACTGAAATAAGTTGGTTACATGATCGCCAGTATTTCTCAACTGGAAAATATGATTATATCGTACTTCTAATTATTGGAATTTTACTTTCATTTGCAGCATTCTCACAAGACTTTCAATTCCACACAGAAATATATGACTACTTCGCGAAAACTAATTTGTTTGACAAACTTCTCGTGTTGGGTCTATTCAGTGCATTTCTATTTGTTTTCGTGAAAAACATTTGGATTAAACTCGTGGCCATTTTGTTCCTCTACATATATATTTCCGGATGGCTTTCACCACAGGCAACTCAGGGTAAACCAAGCACAATGATTTTCGCTTTAACCTCACTCCTGCCTACGCTTATTCACGTTTATTTATTCACGGGACTCTTTATGCTATTTGGGGCTTTAAAGTCACGCAGTAAAACAGGATTATTATCTATTGGATTTTTTATTTTGGTCCCAATTGTTTTGGTATTCTTTTTACCTGTTAATGGCGAAAAAGGAAACTTAACGGATTACGGTAAAAACGCTTACTATGCTGAAGGAAATGGTTTCTTCAATACAAATGTTAGCCTGATGCGTCAGTTCGAAATGACTCCTCAAATGACAAATAAAGAATACATCAATCTTTTTGTGAAAGATTCTCTTGAAAAGAAAGAACTCAACTCACGTTGGAAAAATTCTATGGACAAAGAGTTCATAATTCCGAATAAAGATCATCCGAATTACAAAAACTCTATATCACTTGCAGACGCAAAGGAAGGTGAACCCAAAGACAATTGGTGGGATTTGGTTTTCTTTTCATCAGTAGGCGTAATGCTTATGCGATTTATTGCTTTCGCATACTTGTATCATTACTTAAATTGGTTCAGCAAAACAGAAGTAATAGGTTGGCACAAGGTACCTAAAGTACGTTTCGTTGGAGTTATTACCTTGTGGCTAATAGCATGTGGTTTATATCTGTACGATTATGCCACTGGTTTGAGTTTTCTATTCTTCCTCAGCTTCACCCATGTTTTACTCGAGTTCCCTTTGAATATTACCTCTGTTGTTGGAATTGGCAAGGAATCAATAGCAATTGCAAGAAATGGCTTTAACAAGAAAAATTAATAATTAAATAAACTATACATCATGCGTAAGGGGATTTTCTTTTGGATTTCTTTCTTGTATCCATTTCTCATTTTTTCTCAAACTGCCTCCATTGTATCTACAGATAATAATGGTCAATATTTTCTAAACGAAAAAGGAGCTTCTTACTTTGCAAATCTATCTCTTTCCTGTGTCAGGAACGACTCTACACATTTCCTTATTGAGTATGAATCAGAGGGATTAAAACCTAAGAAACTTTGGCCATCTTTTTACGGTTGTTTTGATTGGCACAGTTGCGTTCATAACCATTGGTGTCTTATTAAATTATTGAAAGAATTCCCCACGTTACCCGAAGCGGAACAAATCAAGCAACATTTGAATCAAAGCTTCGATAAAGAAAATATTAAGAGTGAATTAATCTTTTTTGCCACCAATGAAGAGACCAAATACTATGAATTCCCTTACGGTCAATCGTGGCTACTCAAAGTTGCCGACGAACTGAAAAAATGGGATAACCCACAAGCTAAAATATGGCTTGAAAATCTTGAACCACTTTTGACTTTTATTGAAAATAACCACATCGAATTTTGGAGTAAACAAAAACCGGAAAAATTCATTAGCGGCAGCCATGATAGCCCATCTATGGGACTTTCATTTGCACATGATTACGCCGTTTCATTCGGTAAAAAAAAATTGGAAAAGGTTGTCAAAAAAACTGCAATTAAATACTATTCAAAAAACGGATATTACCCCTTGGGGCAAGAACCACATGAATATGACTTCATGTCTGGAGGCCTTTTGACTGCAGATTTAATGCGTAAAGTTTTACCGCACGATAAATTTGTGAAGTGGTTAAATTCATTCTGCCCAGAATTATTAGATCAGCAAAAAACATCTAATACTTTGGTGATTAAAAAAACAGAAAAACACGATGGATTTGAAGCTCACTGGGACGGTTATCATTTAAATAGAATTTGGTGTTTAAATGGCATCATGAAAAGTTTAAATGAAAATACACTGAATCCTGAACTTCGCAGAACCTGGATTAACGAAATGAATTCCATGTGGGATTACGCTCAAGAAAGTATCGGTAAAGGAAATTACGATATTGACCACTGGCTGTCTTCCTTTTCTGTTTTTGCACTAATGGGATATTGAAGATGTAATAATACCTTGCGCTCTACAAACTTCCTTAATCGTTAAAACGATTCAACAATTACATGAGCGAAGCGTTTCCAAATGCACTTAAAGAGTTAAAAGAGTTTTGCGAGAAGTAAATGAACACCACACCCGAACATAACGCAAAGATTGCCAAACTCACGTTTACCGAAGTTTATCCGCTGTACATAAAAAAGGTTGTTTCAAAAGGAAGAACTGTTGAAGAATTGAATGAAGTCATTTCGTGGCTAACGGGATTCAATGAAAAAGAAATGCAGGAACTTATCAAGCAGAATGCAACCTTCGATGTCTTCTTTCAAAAAGCTACATTGCATCCGAATGCAAATCTTATAACGGGACTCATTTGCGGATACCGAATTGAAGAATTACAAAATCCACTCACCCAAAAAGTTCGATGCCTCGATAAGTTGGTCGATGAATTAGCCAAGGGAAAGAAGATGGAGAAAATTCTGAGAGCAAATAAAACCACCTAGTACAATCTGCATTCAAATTACACGTTGCTTAGACCTATCGAAATGTTCAAATGAAAAAACACCTCAAATTCTTCGCCCTAACTACTTGGATCTTATTTTCTCGAAGCTACGACGCGTATTGCACGCATACGCTTACGCCAGATCTTTCGAAAGAGGCGAATCCACTAGTAACAGTTGCTGGAGTATCCTCGTGGTCAGTATTGCTAATAATACTCAGCTGTCTAACAGCGTATGCGCTATTCGCCTTTTACATCAGGACATACAAACCCACAAGTCTTTTGCCTGAAGAAAAAGGATATTCATTCAATCACTTTGTGGCGTTCTTATTCTTAGGGTACAAAGACCAATGGTTCGCCACCTTGTACAAACTTCCTTCATCGTTCACACGATTTAACAATTACATGGGTGAAGTGCTTACCAAATGCCTCGCTTACGCCGGATTGGTTTCAACAATCATGTGGGTACTCATGCACAACTCCGAATATTACAGATCGATTCACAGCGCACCCATCATCTACTCCATTCTAATCGGTGGATGTTTCGCGATTATTTATGGATGGAATAAGTCTGAGTACAAATTGTACCTGCAAAGCGAACATTCCGCATCTTAATCTTTGCTACCTTTGAATATGGTTGGAAAGAAACTTTATATCATCGGTGGCTGCAATGGTGCTGGAAAAACAACGGCTTCTTTCAACATTCTTCCAGACATTTTGAACTGTAGAGAATATGTCAATGCAGATGAGATAGCTCGAGGCATTTCTCCTTTTCAACCTGAAAAAGTTGCAATTGAAGCTGGAAGAATTATGCTTCATCGAATAGATGAACTTTTAAGTCTAGGGGAAGACTTTGCATTTGAAACTACTCTTTCTACTAGAAGTTTTATAAATACTATCGAAAGAGCAAAATCAAAAGGCTATTCCATAACGCTTATATTCTTCTGGATTGAATCGACAGAGTTAGCAATAAAACGTGTTCAAACAAGAGTTAAGGAAGGTGGTCATAATATTCCAAACGACACAATAGTTCGTAGATATTATGGTGGCCTTAAAAACCTTTTTAGTCTTTATCAAAACATCTGCGACTTAATAATGATTTACGACAATTCGAAAAGCAATCCAGAGTTAATATTCGAGAAATCAATTGGTAATTCCGATGTGATTTATAATAATGAGAAATTTAACCAAATTCATTTGATGGCGACATGAAAAATTCTGAATTAAAGGAAATTCGAGATCGAATAATTGAGGGCATGAAAATTTCAGCCCAAAAATTCATTTCAAAGAAGAAGAGTCTAGGTCAAAAAATAGTCATTAGTGAAAATGGAATTATCCGTGAGGTTGAGCCCTAAGCACTAAGTCTGTCAATATCTATTTAAGGAAATAGGACGAATAGGAAACTCATGAACAGACGAAAATTCCTAAAACAAACTTCAATTCTTTCAATCGGTGGATTGCTATTGCCTTCTGCGTTGCTTTCCTCGTGCCGGCCAGATAGTTTGTTTGAAGGCCCTTCGTTTCAAGGGAAGGTCTTGATTATTGGAGCGGGTGCTGCGGGGTTGTATGCAGGATATATTTTGAAATCGAAGGGAATTGATTTTCAGATTTTAGAAGCTGCGCCAAACTACGGCGGCAGAACAGGGAAAATAACTGGATTCGCAAACTTTCCTATTGACACCGGTGCGCAGTGGATGCATGGAAAAAACAGCATCGTGAGCGATTTAGTTGAACAATCAGATACCCAGATTACATTAGACGACAGCAACGAAAAATACTGGTTCAACAATCAAATTGTTTCTTCATTGCCCAGAGACATTAACGCCATTTTTTTAGATGACTACACGGCACCCGATGTTTCCTTCGCAGAATTCGCCGTTCAAAAAGGGTTCGGAAATGAATACAAAGACATTGTTGAATTCATAGCTGGAGATTCAGGTGCGGCGGCTTCGCACATTTCAGCGTATTGGAAAATTAAAGAGGAGGAATATTGGAGTTCCGGCGAGGAAGATTTTAAATTTCAAGAAACGTATTTCGATCTCATTGAAAAACAAATTGCAATTCATGTGCAAGATCAGATTCAACTGAACACTGCAGTGAAACAAATAGATTATTCCGGTCCAATCATACAAGTTACCGATTCCAACAACAATGTTTATACTGCTGACAAGGTCATTGTCACCGTTCCCATTACCATTCTGAAATCTGCTGACATTGAATTCGTGCCTGCCCTTCCAACAGAAAAAACTACGGCCTTTTCAAAAATTGGAATGGACGCGGGAATGAAGGTTTTTCTGAAATTCAACACGAAGTTTTTCGATGAAAATATTTACGGAGGTTCTATCTGCGCATCGTATTCAGACGACAGCATAGGGAAAGTGCAAGACGATAACATTTTGCTCGCGTTCATTATGGGGCAGCAAGCTGAGTATCTAACTTCTCTGGGAAGCGACGCGGCTATTACAAATGCGTTGCTTCAAGAATTAGACACGATGTATAACGGACAGGCCACTGGATCGTTTGTCGCATCGCACGTTCAAAACTGGACTACCCATCCGTTTGTTCGAGGGGCCTATTCCTACAGCACCGTTGGAATGGGAGATGCCAGAAAAGTAGCTCGCGAAACTGTTGCGAAAAAACTCTATTTCGCAGGAGAAGCTATGAATACAAACGGACATCATCAAACGGTGCATGGCGCAATTGAAACGGGATATAGAGAAGTGATTAATCTCTTAAACGATGTAAAAAAATGAGAACACTTTTCCTTCTCCTGTTTTTATTTCTGTTCCTAGATGCTCAATCGCAAGAGATCGAAGTGGACCTTTCGTACAAATATATATTCGCCAACAACTGGGATAAAGCCATTCAATCCTATAATTTCAGCAGACCCTTTCTAACAGAAAAGCAGCCGTTATTTATACACGGCATAAATGGTTCAGCATCCTATATTTTCAATTCGGAAAATAAATTCAAACAAGGAATAAACGCATCCTATTCTCATTTCAGCAGCTACGCCGAGAATGTGAATTTCGTGAATCAATTAAACCTGCATTTTTTAAATATCGGATACATTCTTCGTTATGAAAACACGGAAAGATTGAGAGGACTCACCACCGACTTCATTCTCTCTGCCTCTTCAAGCGCTCTGTTTCGAAATGTAAATGACGCGCCATTCATTTATGATGAAACCCGTTCAAAAGCCTTCGGAATTGGCGGAGATCTAAGCATTAAAACAAGCTATTCCTTCAACCTGAAAAATAACATTCGCTTATCCCCTTTCATTCAAGTCGGGTATACCCCTTACCTCTATTCTCCCAACACTGAAGCGGTTATTAATCAAACCAGAGGACTTGCATCTCCTAAATTCACGGGTGTATTTACATCTCAGGTTGGGTTGAAGGTTCGGGTGCGATAAAAAAAAACAGCCCTTCTCGTTTTCCGCACAGACCCCTCGCTTAGAAAACTTTTTTGCATTACTTTCACTTTAACGAGAAAAATGCAAAAACCATGACCGCAACAAAATTGATTTGGGAAGAAGATTTAGAAACATCTTCTAAAAAATACCATATCTATGGCGCTTGGATAGCGATTATTTTCGATCCTGTTTTTGGAATTACAGACTACTTCAACATTCCTCATGCCTTCAAGGAAATTATGTCGTTGCGCATAGGTGTCTCAGTCATAGCGGCATTGGCGCTGTTAGCACACAGACACAAGTTCATCAATTCAAAAATGTTGATTTTCATTCCTTTTCTGCTCATTTCATTACAGAACGCCTACACTTTCAGTGTTATTGAAGTTGATGACTTTACTGGACATTCCTTGAACTACTTGGCTTTGTTCATAGGAGCTGGAATGTTTGTTTTATGGAATTGGTATTACTCGTTGGCTATCATTGTGCCTTCCATTTTAGCTACCTGCTACTTCTTTCAAATGAACACCCTTTTGAATACAGAAGAGGCTCTAGTAAATGGCGGTTTATTGCTACTTGTTGTGACTGTTTTTATGTTCATGCTTATCGAAACGCGCTACAGACTTACAATTTCCAATATAAAATTCAAGATTGCTTTGCTAGAAGCTAATGAGGCCTTGGCAGAAGAAAAATCGCAATCAGATAAACTACTTCGCAATATCTTGCCCGATGAGGTTGCCGATGAACTGAAAACAACAGGAAAAGCCAGCGCAAAACACTACCCAAAAGTTTCAGTGTTATTTACAGACTTCAAAGGGTTTACGGTGAGAAGTGCCAACATGACCCCGGAGGAAGTGATTGAGGAATTGAACAAATGTTTTTCTGCTTTCGATGCCATTGTAGAAAAATACAATCTTGAAAAAATCAAAACCATTGGCGATGCGTACATGTGTGCTGGCGGATTGCCCAATGCCAATGACACTAATCCAGTAGATGCTATACGCGCTGGTTTGGCTATGCAAGAATACATGACAGCGTATAAAAACGAGTGTATTGCCAAAGGCGAACCTTATTATGAATGCAGGCTTGGAATCAATACAGGTGAGGTCGTAGCGGGAGTTGTCGGCACTAAAAAATTCGCATACGACATCTGGGGCGATACTGTGAACACGGCTAGCAGAGCTGAAAGTAGCGGCGCAGTAGGACTGGTAAACATTACCGAAACTACCTACGAATTGGTTAAGGACATCTTCACTTGCGAATATCGCGGCGACATTGAAGTGAAAGGCAAAGGACTCATGAAAATGTATTTTGTGTTGGGGGAAAAAACAACATAAAATTATTCTTCGAATCAATTGCTCCGCAATCAATCTTTCAGATCAATCCTTCGGAGAAAATTCGAAGTATGTATTTCCTTACAAAACATTCAATCGTTAGAGTATAATGCGGCCTCTTCTTTACGTCGCTTTACCAATCCCGGCAACAGCATTCCTTTAGCAGTTGTATATCGAGTCTCAATCCAATTTCGAATTAAATCATTTGATGCTGATTCATTGATCAATTCAAACAGGGTATCCGAACCTCCTGTGTTATAGGTATGGGATACCAATGCATCGAATTGATTTTGATTCAAAGTGACATTGATTCTTTCATTTACTATTTTTTCAAAACGCATTAAATCGTTCTTTAGTAAAATCTCAGCAATCTCTTTTGAAATAACATCTTTCGGCGTAACACCCCTGCCAGATATTTGCGTAGAACCGAAACCTATTGTCCAAACGCCTGCTGGACATAAATATGCTTGTAAACACAACCCTTCGAACTTCTTAATGAATTCAATACCCGCAGTCGAAATTTTCATAGCTAAAGACTGAGTAAAAAACTAACTTCCAATTACGAAGTCGGCATAACGAATTTCAAATAACATAGTTCTAACAACGAAGTTCTAACAACGAAGTTCACACAACGAAGTTCTAACAACGAAGTTCTAACAACGAAGTTCAAATTACTTCATCCCAAATATCTTCTTGAAATTCTTCGAAGTCTCTGTCGTCTCTTCCCAAGGGAATAAATTCACCTTCATAACCTTCGGTTTTTGACCGTTTGGCATCTTGAACGTCTTCGTTACTGTCTTAGGCGTTCTTCCCATGTGACCGAAACTCGCTGTTTCCTTGTACATAGGTGTGCGCAAGTTGAAACGTGTTTCAATTTCATACGGAGTCATTCCAACATTCTTCGATATCAAAGATGCGATTTGTCCGTCGTTCATTGCAACACGAGCAGTGCCGTAAGTATTCACATAGAATCCTACCGGCTTCGCAACTCCAATGGCATAAGCCACTTGAACCAACACTTCGTCACAAACACCCGCTGCAACCAAGTTCTTCGCAATGTGACGCATAGCATAAGCTGCGCTGCGGTCTACTTTACTCGGATCTTTTCCGCTGAATGCTCCACCACCGTGTGCACCCTTTCCACCATAAGTATCTACAATAATTTTTCTTCCAGTTAATCCAGTGTCGCCGTGAGGACCACCGATTACAAACTTTCCAGTCGGATTAACATGCAACGCATACTTCCCATCAAACAACTTCTGAATGCGCTTCGGTTGCTTCTTCATGACACGAGGAATTAAGATCGCGCGAACATCTTCTTTAATCTGCGCCAACATCTTCGCTTCCTTATCGAAATCATCATGCTGAGTGCTCACCACAATCGCAGAGATACCCATTGGCTTGTGATCGTCTGAATACTCAATGGTTACTTGGCTCTTCGCGTCTGGACGCAAATACTTCATTTGCTTTCCTTCTCTGCGAATAGCAGACAATTCACGCAACAACGAATGTGCTAACTCCAAAGGAAGCGGCATGTAATTGTCGGTCTCGTTCGTTGCATAACCGAACATCATCCCTTGGTCACCGGCACCTTGATCTTTCTTGTTCTTCTTGTCTACCCCTTGATTAATATCGGCAGACTGTTCGTGAATAGCAGATAAGATTCCGCAAGACTTCGCTTCGAACATATACTCACTTTTCGTATATCCAATTTCTGCAATTGTATCACGAATTATATCTTGTAAATCCACATAAGCTTTCGATTTTACCTCTCCAGCTACAACCACCTGACCAGTTGTTACCAAGGTTTCACAAGCCACCTTCGACTCGGGGTCTTGCGCCAAAAACGCATCAATTAACGCGTCTGAAATTTGATCGGCTACTTTATCTGGGTGCCCTTCAGACACAGACTCTGATGTAAAAAAATATGACATATCTATTTAATTATTTTCTGTTTAGTTTGAATTCAATGACTCGCTCCACTTCGTTCTAACTGGTGGTGTGAAATCTGGATTCGGTATTTGCTCTGGATCATATCCGAACAATTTGTTTTCCTTTATTAATGTATCTACGTAGGTCGGAACCATTTCTTCCCAACCGAGGTGACCATTGTGGATTAGGTCTAAGGCATCGCGAGAATAAATCGAAAGAACATCTGGATTGTATTCCGCAATGTCAACAATACGTTTGTTATCTACCATGTAGCGGAAGAGCGGAAGCAAACGCGGATGCACAGGACAGTTCTCTGTGGTGTACAATGTATTTGTTTTCTCGTCGAACCAAGGGTATAAATATATTTTCAAATCTCTACTGAAGAGAATTCCAAATGCAGCTAAAATTCCACCGTTCAAATTGCGGTAGTATTTCTCATCGAACAATTCCACCAACATATTTGTACCCATGATAATACCCATACGTTCGTTGGTGTATTTCGTGAAGTACTCTGCCAACTTATAATATTTCGAATAGTTGGAAACCAACACCGTTTGTCCAAGCGAACATAAAATTTCGGCGCGATCTAAAAAATCTTGCTCGTCAATTTCACCATCTGAACGTAAGTTGTTCAGGGTTATTTCAAACAACACTTGCACCTTTTCTGAATCTACTTTGCGGTCACCTTCGAACATTTTCAAACCTTTCGCAATCATATCTATGTTCACCTTGGTTACCGGTCTGAATGACCCGCGCAATGCCAAAATATGTTTCTTGTACAAAACGTCTGCAGCTTGCAAATTTTCACCATCCGGAGAAAAAATAACCGCTTCAGTCATTCCGTTCTTCACCAATTGTAAAGACATTAATCTATTGTCTATATTTTCGAAATCGGGACCTGAAAATTGAATGGTATCAATTTCAACCTGATCACGATTTATGTTGTCGTATAAAGAAAGTAGCAATTCCTTGGGTTGCTTAAAGGTGTAAAAACACCCGTAAAGCAAGTTCACTCCTAAGTTCCCCACAGTGGCTTGCTGCAGCAATACATCGCTTTCATGCAAACGCGCATGAATAATTACAACATTCGGTTGTTTATCAGCGGCTGTTTGAAACTTCACACCCATCCAACCGTGACCTTGAATGGTCTTTTGGAAATTTATTGTTGCGAAGGTGTTGGCGTAACTGAAAAATTCTTTGGTCGGATGATCTTCACGATCTAAACGCTCTTCAATCAAACTGTACTCGTGATTGAGCATGTTATCTACACGCGCCTTGCACACATATCTCCCCTTCTCTTCCTTTCCATAAATAGCATCGCTGAAGTCTTTGTCATACGCGCTCATCGCTTTCGCAATGGTGCCGCTTGCTCCTCCAGCTCGAAAGAAATGACGCACGACCTCTTGCCCAGCACCAATTTCTGCAAAGGTTCCGTAGATGTCTTTGTTAAGATTAATTCTCAACGATTTCTGAGCAGGCGATAAAACAACGCGATCCATTTCCACTATCCTAAAGTTTATTCAAAATTAAACCACCTTTGGCTAAATGCCTTAACAAATATGTAAAATCTTCACGACTCATGGTGTCCGCATTGCCTTCTCCAAAGCCTCCATGGCAACAAGGGTTGCGGGACATCTGTGAAGGTTTGCTGTGTACACTTCGGTCTGATCGAAAAAATCTCTGCGATACATGTGCGGAAAGGTTGCGCAATCGTGCGGACGTAATTCGTAAACCCCACACAATCCCTTTTCCATATCGAAAAACTGACAAGGCTGTGTGGTATTCACAATGTCGCCTGTTGCCTCATCAATGAATAGCCATTTGTCGAAGAACTCTTGATAGGTCATTCCCAAATGCTCTGCGAGTCTCTTCACCTCTGTCTTCTTCCAAGTTGGTGTCATGGTTCTGCAACAGTTGCCGCATGCTATGCAATCTACTTGCTTCCACGCCTCTTTCTGAGCAGCAAGAATAAGTGGCCTGGCAGACTTGGGTTGATTCTTCGAAAGTTTTTTGAGAAAAGCAGTTAGCACTTTCTTCTTTCGATAAGCGCGTAATCTGTATTTGGTAGCGAAGGCTGATTCGGACATAAAGCCAAAAATAAGACAAAAAAAAAGAAGGCAAGCCCCTTATATCGCACCGCTACAACTTTCTACCTTTGCTGCCTTCCGGCCCTGGAGGATTTGAAAGGAGCTGGTCGTATAAGACTTGCCTTTGTGCAAATGTAAGGCGTGAATCGCTTCATTGCAAAATCATTCGTTACTTTTGCCAAAGAAAAATAAATCCATGTCCGACGAAATCTCAATCAATCCGCCCTCCCGAAAGGAAGTCTTCCAAATTCTTTTCAAATTCGGAATAGGTATCGCTCTAGGCGATTTACTTTGCGAACAACTCCTATCGTGGTTCCCCTCTTTGGCATTCGCTTTTGAATTAATTGGAGTCATTATCATTGTATTCGGACTTACACTAGGAATAAACAAATACAAATCCTACTTCGAGGGATTCAATTATGGAAAGGCCTTGTGGTTTTGCCTTAGAATAGGTATGGTGGTTGGACTCGTTAAACTATTTTTCGCATTCATTCAACTGAGCTACATCGACAACTCTATGCTCATCTTTATGAAAGAAGAGATCAAGAAATCCCTTACCAATGCAGAAGGCATAACCAGAGAGCAGTTAAATGAAATTTTAAACAGCGGCCTCATTGATACAATCGTTTCTCCAATTTTCATTGCAATTATCGTTTGGATCAGCACTTTTTTCCAATATCTTTTTATTGGTCTATTCATTTCCATCTTCCACAGAAAAAGCAAAAATCCATTTGCCTAACTTAGCTGCATGAACTGCTCACTAGTCATACCCCTTCTTAACGAAGCGGAATCGCTTCCTGAATTGCAACGTTGGATTAACGAGGTTATGCAACGCGAGCAAATGTCTTACGAAGTAATCTTCGTAGACGACGGTTCAACCGACAATTCCTGGAATGTTATTCAAGAATTGAAGCAGACCTACCCTACCGTTCGCGGCATTCGCTTTTCGCGCAACTACGGCAAGTCTGCAGCCTTGCACATGGGATTTCAAGCGGCGCAAGGAAATGTGGTGTTCACTTTAGATGCAGACCTTCAAGATTCTCCGGAAGAAATTCCTGCTATGGCTCGAATGATTTTGGAAGAAGGATACGATGTTGTTAGCGGATGGAAGAAGGAACGCTTCGATCCACTTTCGAAGACCATTCCAACAAAATTATTCAATTGGGCTACGCGCAGAATGACGGGCATTCACTTGAACGATTTCAATTGTGGGTTGAAGGGATACCGCAAAGACGTAGTGAAGTGTGTTGAAGTGTATGGTGAAATGCACCGCTACATTCCAGTGTTGGCGAAGCAACAAGGGTTCAAGAAAATTGGTGAAAAAGTGGTGAAGCATCAAGCTCGAAAATTCGGTTCAACTAAATTCGGAATGGAGCGTTTCATGAATGGATTCTTGGATCTACTAACCATTTCTTTCATGTCGAAATTCGGCAAGCGCCCCATGCATTTCTTCGGGACGTTGGGAACGCTTGTGTTCATGATCGGATTCTTTTCTTTCGCATACATCGGCGGAACGAAATTGTATGCGCTATACCTCGGCGAAACCGCAAAGAACATTGCAGATCAAAGCGCATTTTTTATTGCATTGACATGCATGATACTTGGAACAATTTTGTTTTTAGCAGGGTTCTTGGGCGAACTTATTTCTCGGAACAGCGCTACACGCAACGACTACAGCGTAGCTGAAACATTGAACTAACGACTTCCGAAAATTGCACTGCCAATTCGAACAAGCGTGCTTCCTTCCTCAACGGCAATTTCCCAATCGCCGCTCATGCCCATACTTATTTCATTGAACCCTTCACCGAAGAGCGGCTTCAACAAAGAAAAAATGCAATTCACTTCTTGAAATTCTTTTCGAATGAGTGACTGATCTTCTGTGAAAGATGCCATGCCCATGACCCCACGAAAGTTTATGTTGGAATACAACTCTTTTTGCGAAGCAATTTCAATCACTTCTTCTTCTGAAAACCCGAATTTGCTTTCTTCTGTTGCAACATGAAGTTGCAATAAAATTTCAATCTGCTTATTTAATTTCTTGGCTTGCTTATCTATTTCCTTCAAGGTGGAAAGTGAATTTACTCCGTGAATAAGCGCAACAAACGGAGCAATGTACTTCACCTTATTCGACTGCAAATTACCAATGAAATGCCATTCAATATCGGATGGAAGTTGCCCCTGCTTGTCTACCAATTCCTGCACATAATTCTCACCGAAGATGCGCTGTCCAGCAGCATAAGCTTCTTCTAAATCTTGAACAGGCTTTGTTTTGGAAACAGCAACCAGCTTCACGTGTGAAGGAAACTGATTCGTGTAGAATTTTATTTGATCTTGAATGTGGCTCATCGCATTGGATAAATAACCAATCCGCTTCTTAGTTTCGGCAAAATGTACGTACTCTTCGGAGGCATGGTTAATCCTTCATCTGAAATTCGCATGAGTGTTTGCGTTGAAATTGGATGAAGCAAAAAGGCGAAATCTGCTTTGCCTTCGTCAACCATTTTAGCGATCTCATGTGAAGGAACCAATCCGTCGGCATGTGAAATGCGCTTATCGGTACGTTCATCTTCAATTCCAAAAATAGGATGAAGAATATTTTTCGAAAGCCATTCGGCATCGATGACATTTTTTTCTTTTTCGAATTGAAAGGCAAACCATTTTCCGCTGGTGTACACGCCTATTCTACCTTCACTCAAATTCAATTCGGTTTCTTTCACTTCGTGAAGAGCACCCAATTTATTCAAGTCGGAAAGGAACAGATTCAAATCGAATTCAACTACACACTTCACCAAACGGTGAAATCCAAGAATCTTCAATTGCGCTTGTGAAAGCACCAAAGCCATGAAATATTGATAGACCTCTTCATTGTTTCCTTCTTCCGCTTTGCGTTGCTTCAAAGCAACACTGCTCGCGCTTCTGTGATGTCCGTCTGCTATATACAATTCACTCACGCGCGACATCTCACTTTCCACTTCTTGAATATCTTCTGTGTTGTTGATTTGCCATACCGTGTGCTTCACGCGATCTGTTGTGGTGAAACAATACAAAGACTTTTGCGCACACACGCGGTCCATTAAACTGGAACACGTTTCCTCTTTCGACATCAGCAAAACAGGCTCTGCGTTAATGCCTGTTGTATCTAAATAATCTGTGAATCTTCCTTCACGCTGACTAATGGTGTGCTCGTGAATTTTTATTTTTCCTTGCTCGTAGTCTTCCACAGAAACCGCGCCCAGCAGGCCTTGGAACGAATACTCTGGAGTTTCCTGACGGTAAATAAAAAACGATGCCTTTCCTTCCAACGAAAAAATTTCTTCACTTAAAAACTTCTCGTAATTCTTTCTTACTTCTTCGAAATACGCAATGCGTCTTCCGCGGTAATCGCCGTCTACATCTGGGTGAATGACGTGCAGAAAAGTGTAGGGATTACCCTTCAACTTATCTACCAAATCTTCTTTCGAATAGGACACATAAGAGCGCGAAGCAACCAAGTGCACCTTATCTGCTGCGGGTAAAACGGCTTTGAACGGTTTAAACTTCATGCTTAGTTCGCGTCCATAATTCGTTTTACATTCTCTGCAATCTCAAGGCCTATGCGCTCTTGCGCCTCTGCCGTTGCAGCACCAATGTGCGGAGTGGTAATAATTTTTGAATGCTTCAACAATGCTGCATTCGGACGTGGCTCGTTTTCGAACACGTCTAAACAAGCGCCAGCAATAACGCCGTTGTCTAGCGCTTCAATAAGTTCAGTTTCGTTAATTGTTCCGCCGCGACTGGTGTTGATCACCACGGCGTTTTTCTTCATGAGTGCGAACTCTGCTGAACCAATAACCGAACTTCCATTCGGTTGTTTCGGAACGTGTAACGAAATGAAATCGCTTACGCGAAGAACTTCTTCGAAAGAAGAAACATTCAAATTCACTTCAAGCGGAGAACCGTTAATGGAAAGCGTTACTGTTTCTTCTTCCTTCGAACGATCGAAGAACAACACGCGCATGCCGCATCCCAAGGCGTATTCAGCCAAAGACATGCCAATGCGACCGAAACCAACAATTCCCAATGTCTTTCCCTTCACCTCTTTTCCTTTCCCGTAATTCTTCTTCAACACTTCGAAAGTCTCTTCTCCGTTTACTGGCATTGCACCACCGGCTTGATAAAGAAATCTGTTCGAAGCGAACATCATGGCCATTACCAATTCGGCTACGCTAGCGCTGCTGCTAGCCGGAGTATTGAAAACGTCTACTCCTTTTTCACGCGCATAAACTGCGTCAATGTTATCGATGCCCACTCCACCACGACCGATGAACTTCAAATTCGGACAAGCGTCTATCAATTCTTTTCTCGCAGTGGTTGCGCTGCGCACTAAAAGTCCGTCTATGTTTTCATTTTGAATGAAACCAGCCAATGCATCTTGACTTACTTTTTCTGTAAGCACTGTGCAGCCCATGGCTTCTAAAGCAGCTTGTCCTTTTGCATCAATTCCGTCGTTTGCTAAAATTTTCATCTTATCCGTTTTTACGTTCGAATTCTTTCATTACATCTACTAGCACTTGCACACTTTCCAATGGAAGTGCGTTGTACATGGAAGCGCGATATCCGCCTACACTGCGGTGTCCAGCGATTCCGCTAATACCCGCTTCTTTCCACATGGCATCGAATGCAGCAGCATGTTCTTCGTTGTTCAGACGGAAGGTTGGGTTCATCCATGAGCGACTCTCCGGAACGCTGTGTCCATGGAACATACTGTTGCGATCTAATTCAGCATAAAATAATTCTTGCTTCGCACGGTTGTGAATTTCCATTCCTTTCAATCCACCGTTTTCTTTAATCCAACGAAGCATAAGCATACTTGCGTAAACCGAAAACACTGGAGGTGTGTTCGCCATGCTGTCTTTAGAAATGTGTGAAGCCAAGTCTAAATAAGTCGGAAGTTTTCTTCCGGTCTTACCCAACATTTCTTTGTCTATTATATAAAGCGTTGCTCCAGCTGGACCCATGTTCTTCTGAGCCCCTGCGTAGATCAACGAGAAATCATTCGCGTTAAATTCCTTCGAGAAAATATCTGAACTCATGTCGCACACTAACGGCACGTTCACCTTCGGCGTATACTGATATTGCGTTCCAAAAATAGTGTTGTTCGAAGTGTAGTGGAAATAATCGTAACCATCTACCGAAGGCATCTCAGGAATATGGTTGTGGTTCGAAGCCGAACTGTCGGTGATCACATCAATGTTTCCCACCAACTTCGCTTCTTTAATGGCGCCGCTCGCCCACACACCTGTGTTCGCGTATGCCGCCTTTCCACCTTCCTTCAAAATATTCAAAGGAACCATGTAGAACCCGAGTGTTGCACCGCCTTGAAGAAAAAGAACTTCGTAGCGATCTTCGAGATTCAAAATATCTTTCACCAATTGACGGGCTTCGTCCATTACACGCTCGAAGTTTTTGCTTCTATGTGAAATTTCAATCAACGACAATCCCATGCCGTCGAATTCACGAATGGCATCTGCTGAACCTTCAATAACAGATGAGGGTAAAATGCAAGGACCCGCGCTAAAATTGTGTACTTTTTTCATGGTTCAAATGTAATCTTTTAATGTTTCTTACTGATTTTGTAATTGTGAAATTTTCTGTTGAATGGCTTCCTTGTTTCGTTCAAGGATGACCAGATTTAGCAGCTCACTTATAACCGCCAAATCGTAGACTTGAGTAAGCGAAGCGACAATGCAATCCATTCTATTTTCTTCCAATTCAATGGTGGAAATAATCTTCACGATGTCTTTCACCAAAAAACAATCAGCCTCCAATTGCATGCGCGCTAACATCTTTCGTTCGGTATCAAAAGATTTAGATTTCAGATTCGAAACTATTGAATCTACCTTCGAAGCCATGGCCGGTTTTTCACATCCTTTTTTCCCAACATAAACAGAATCTTTCACCAAACTCGGCAGCGAACCGTTTTTCCAATTCTGAAAAGACTTCGCTTGAATTTTCAACTCTCCCGATAACAACAACTCCAATTTGTTGTTCACCACAGAGACACTCAGACTGTGGGAAATTAAATTTTTAGTAGTCAGACTTAATACAGATTCTTGCGCTTGCACAACCACTTTAATGTTGTGCTTTCCAACATTTAATTTAGATAAATGAATGGTAGAAACAGGAGCTGTATTTATTTGAGCATTATCTACAAAAAGCAGAAAAGACAAACTGTCGGGCGCGGAAACAATGAGCCTGCTCTGAGTAAAACCACCCATTGCGCTAAGCCCAAAAAATATCAAAAAAACAACTACTCTACTCTTCATCGAACGCCTTATAAATTCTATTTAAAAACGGAAATTTCCGAAATCTTTCTGGGACAATAAACAGCGGATTAACGCTTCTTTCTCCCAACCATTGCGGGCGAATGTACACCAATAAACATCCACCTACAAAAACACATATCACAGCAAATAGTAACAACCAAATCCCATCGATGTGCGAACGCACCGCCATGTATTTCGCCAGGTACGCTGCGAGCAAAGTCATGGCTCCAATGCGCGATCCGGGAACCAAAGCCGCAAGTTGTTCCTTCACCGAAACGCCCGAGATTCTGTGCGCAAAGCCAATCATCATAAGGTAATGAATTCCAGTTGTTACTGCAATGGAAATAGCCACGGCTTCCACCGAAAAACGGGCAGCTACCATTACTCCGACGATCATAAGGAAAAGATAAATGCCTTTGATCCAACTTCCTTTATAAACCTCACCCTTCGCGCGAAGCAGCGAATCGATAGGGCGCGTTAATGTTCTAAAAATAACGGCTACAAACAACCATTGCAACAGTTGCGCGGCTCCCATATAACCGTTCCCCAAATAAATTCGAAGAATGTCTTCACTAAAAACAAAAACGAAACAAGCTAATGGAAAAATTAAAATACTTAACACGTTGGTTGCTGCTAGCACCACACGCTTCAATCGTTCGGTCTCTTCTTGCAACTTCGACATGCCGCTGAACAGTACGCTGTCGCTCAGTTTCGCCATTATGGTAATTGGAAGTGACGCCACATATGCTCCTCTTTCGTACATGCCCGCCTGATTCAAAGAAACGGTATTGGGGAATAGTGCGCTCCCCTTCGAAAAGAGCGGAAGAACCGCAACGTCGACTTTCGT
>CANIBZ010000030.1 GCA_947466425.1 Flavobacteriales bacterium | reverse complement strand
TCTTTGTTTTTATCTGGAATTTGAATCGTTACTTTTTCAAGTTCACGTTCCCATTTCGCTTGCGTTTCTTTTTTCGTTAAATCGAAATTCCAATGTGGGATTTCCGCTTGAAGATTTTTTAAAGCGCCTTCGGTGCTGGTGTTGGAAAGAGCCCATTTAATTTGAATTGGGCTGTCGCTTTTTTCGAATTCCAATAACATTCGAATTTCTTTTCCAGCTGCTTCAGGAAAATTTTTCGATTGATTGAATTTGCGATAGAAGCCTTTGTAGTCTTGCTCACTGAGGTTTGCGGTTGTATAATTTGAAATGGGTTGAGAAAAGGCGGCTGCGAAATAAACCGTTCTTGTTTTCGCCCAACCACTGGTTATGCGATAGCCGGTAATGAGCGAATCATTTTCAACGCGAATGAAAGTCCAGACATTTTTACCATCGTAATTGTAAATGTTATAAGTGAAATCTAAAACGACTTCAGGATTTTCATTTTTCGGAAATGTGTATCTGTGAAATCCCACGCGATCAGAGACGGTGAGCTCGGCAAGAATTTTATGATCATCGAGCATTACACTGTAAAAACCAGGAGATGCTTTTTCATTTTTATGTTGAAAGGAAGAATGAAAGTTTTCAGCTTTCAAATCTACGTTTCCTGTTGTAGGCATCACAAGGAAGTCACCTAAATCGGAATGTCCTGTTCCTGAAAAATGCGTGTGTGCAAATCCTTGTATAACTGAATCTTGGTATTGGTATCCCGCGCAATAATTGTAAACATCGCTGTTGTATTCCCCTTTCTCGTTGAAGAAATTAGCGCGTTTCGTTTCTGGTGAAAGCTGCACCATTCCAAAAGGCGCGGTGGCACCGGGATAGGTGTGACCCATTCTGTTTGTGCCGATAAATACATTAACTTTTTCAATTAGTTGACCCGAACAAAAATTTGCGAATGCAACCAATGATGCGAATGTTAAGAGGCGCATTTTTTTCATTCTATTTCAATGAATAAGTGTGTCCAACGTTTTTAAAGAAGAACGTCCACTTATCTGTTTGTTCTGCAATGATTTGTTCCGTGCTTTTTCCTGCGCCGTGTCCTGCGCTTGTTTCAATTCGAATGAGCGCGGGTCTTTCGTTCGTTGTGCATTCTTGAAGCATGGCAGCGAATTTGAAGCTGTGAGCCGGAACCACGCGATCGTCGTGATCTGCTGTCATGACCATGGTAGCGGGATAATTCGTGTTTGGCTTCAAGTTGTGGCATGGCGAATAGCCTTTGAGGTAGTTGAACATTTGTTCTGATTCGTCGGCATTTCCGTATTCGGGAATCCAGCCTTTTCCAACTGTGAAGTGGTGGTAGCGAAGCATGTCTAAAACGCCAACAGCAGGAAACGCCACCGCGAATTTTTCGGGATGTTGTGTCATGCAGGCGCCGACTAAAAGTCCTCCGTTTGAACCACCTTCAATTCCTAATTTTTGTGTTGAAGAGTATTTGTTTTCGATGAGGTAATCTGCGCAAGCCAAGAAATCGTCGAAGACATTTTGCTTGTTATACAGCATTCCGCCTTTGTGCCAGTTCTCTCCAAACTCGCCGCCACCGCGAAGATTGGCCATGGCGAATACGCCGCCTTGTTCGAGTAGTATTAAGCGTGAAGAAGAAAACGAAGGCGTTAATGAAATGTTGAATCCGCCGTATCCGTAGAGCAGCGTTGGATTATTTCCATCTAACACAAGTCCTTTTTTATGAACGAGGAAGAGAGGGACTTGTGTTCCATCTTTCGACGTGACTAAGACTTGTTTGCTTTCGTAGTCGTTCATGTTGAAATCGACCGAAGGTCTGTGATATTCACCGTAGGTTAGGTCTTCGATATTGAATGAATAGATGACACCGGGATAGGTGAACGAAGTGAAGGTGAAGTAACATGTTTTTTCTTGACGCTTGCCTGAGAATCCTGATGCAGTGCCGGTTCCATCGGGAAGCGTTATTTTCTTGATGTTCTTTCCTTCATAGTCGCAGGCCTCAATTTCGGTGTTTGCCATGTTGAGGTAATGAAGGAATAATTTTCCACCGCAGGTGGAAACACCTTCCAATAGGCGCTTGTCTTCGGGAATAATTGTTTTCCAATTTTTCGGATTGGGGTTTGCGGGATTCACCTTAACCAATCTGTAATTGGGAGCGTCAACGTCTGTGTGTACGATGAGTTCTCCGTCAATAGCTACTTCCACCACAGAACTGTGATGACTTAAATCTGTGAACAAGGGAATGAAGTTCATTCCTCCGTTTGCGATGTCTTTGTAATAGACGGCGTAGCCATCTGTTCCAGGAGCAGAGGTGATGAACAAGTAGCGCTTGTCTTCGCTTAATCCAGCATTGTTGTAATACGTTGGATTCTTTTTGTCGTCGTAAACGAGTTTGTCAGTATCCTGTGTTGTTCCGAGTGCATGGTAGTAAACGGCATGATTCATATTGTTTCCGCTGAGCACTTCGCCTTCAGAAGGAGCTGGATATCGGCTGTAGAAGAATCCATTTCCAAACCAAGAAGCACCACTAAACTTCACCCATTCAATAGGCGCTTCAACTTCTATTCCGGTTTCAATATTGAAAATATGTATGTTGCTCCAATCGCTACCGGCCTTGCTCACAGCGACTGCCATAAGGGTGTGGTCGTCATTCGAGTCGAGCAAACTATATGTAGTGAGTCCTTTCGGATCCAATGCATTTGGATCAATAAAAACTCTTTCAGCACCGCGCATTCCTTTTTTTACGTAGCAGACTGCTTGTGGTTGAAGGCCGGTGTTCTTCCAGAAAAAATAAAAATCGCCGTGTTTATCGGGAGCACTTACTTTTTCAAAATTGAAAATGGAAGTATAGCGTGTTCGAATTTCTGAACGCATGGTTTCACTCTTCAAATAATTTTCCGTGAGCGCTTGCTCATCCTTCACCCACTGAATGGTGCGTTGGCTGCCATCGTCTTCAAGACCATAAAACGGATCGTATACTTTCGAACCGAAAAATCCGAAGGTGGTGTCTTGAATGTTTTTGTTTTGGGGTTGTTGAATTTGCATAACGGTGATTTCTTGTTTGCACGCTGCGAGAAAAGCGATGCATGCGATGGTGAAATATTTTTTCATTTTATTCTTCAATGAAGTTTAGATTTTTCCCAAAGGTCTCGGGCAGGTAGGCTAGGGCAATTACAGCGATAGAAATGGTTACTCCGCCAATGAGTAAGGCACTATTAATTACTCCGAAAGTGGGTTCTATGTATTTGAACGTTAAAACTATTGGGACGGTAGAACCACGCACGAAGTTCGGAACCGTAGAAGCTACGGTAGAGCGAATGTTCGTTCCGAATTGTTCAGCGGCATTGGAGACAAATAACACCCAGTAACCGGTTGTGGCGCCAAGCAGAGCAGCCAAAGCATAAAATGTACTTACAGAATGGTGATGAACCAAGAGGAAGTATAGACTTATAATAACGGTAGTTCCTAAATAGAAGAAAATGATTTTTTTTCTGCTTTTCATGAACTGACTAATGAATCCGGAAATGAGATCTCCTCCCGAAAGCCCCAGATAACAAAAGATGATACACGTGGTTGGATCAATGGTCCCGTCGACCTCTAACACGGTTGCGAATTTTTCAGAAAACTTAATCAGCAAACCAACGCAGAACCAAACAGGCAGTCCAATGGCGATGCATGATAGATAGCGAAGCACACGATCTTTTGTTTTGAAAAGCATGAAAAAATTTCCTCGCTGAACATTTTGCTTTTCGACTTTGTCGAACATTTCACTTTCGAAAGTTTGAAAACGCATGAACAAAAGCAGCAATCCAAGACATCCGCCAATGATATAAGACACCTGCCAAGATTCTAATCCCAGCATAGTGAAATGAATTTTATGAATGCCAACAGCGGCAACAGCGCCAAGGGCGCCCATGGTAACGATGATCATTGTTCCTATGCCTCTTTTCTCCTTTGACATAGATTCGTTGATGAGGGTAACTGCCGCGCCTAGTTCTCCGGCAAGGCCAATTCCAGTTATAAATCGAATGATGGAATAGGCTTCAACATTTGTAACGAAGGCATTGGCGATATTGGCTAATGAATAAATAAGAATGGATCCAAAAAGTATTTTCTTTCTTCCTCTCTTGTCGCCTAGGATTCCCCAGATAAGACCACCCAATATAATTCCCGACATCTGCCAAAGAAATAGGCTGTAGTCTAGCGTTTTAATAAGGTTCTCGTCCGTTATCCCAATACCACGTAGACTTTCCTTACTTACGATATTGAAGAGTTGCAAATCATAGATGTCTACGAAATAACCCAATGAGGCCACAAGTATGGTGAGACCTAATTTTTTGTCGAATGATTTTGGCATGAATGCAAGACTTATTTGTCTTGCAAGATAGTATTGGATTGATTACGAAGTAATCTTTGGTCTTCCAAAGGGAAGAAGAATTTTTCATTCCATCCTTGGTTTGTCCACTCCATCATGGAAACTGTTTCAATGGTCCAGTTTTCTTCGAGACGAAGTTGTTGGGCATTTGATTTAGCCTTTTCAAATTCATCTGTTGTCCAGTTGCTTCTCACTAAAGCTACCTCAGCTTTCGGGAATTCAAATGAGACTGGGGAGTGCGCGAAGTTGTTCCAGTCGATCAAAACTTCAATTACTTTATTTTGAATTGTATCAAGCTGAATGCTTGGTTCAGGTAGAATAGAAATTTGTTTGAAAACAGAGTTGAACCCCATTTTCTTCAACGTTAATTTAAAGCTTGTGATGTTTTGTAAAGCATTTTGCAACGCATTTCCCAACTCGAATATCCCATCTTCGTCTGTATTGAACTGAAAGGAAAGCGGAAGATAGACAGGTTTAACAATGGCTTCAAGGTTCCTAGGCGCCAGCAATTCCCCTTGAATTGCGCGCGTTCTCAGTTCTTCCGGAAGACTGGGCTTAAGTGCTATGAAGTAAAAATTGCTTTGGGACATTGTTACCCAAATTTACAACCAAATAATTGCACAGACAATAAAAACGACGATTATAACTAAATAATACCAGACATCTACGAACCAAGGAAAGTACTCTTTGTAGAATTCTTTGAATTTTGATTCCATCAATTGAATACGAAAAGGTATACGCTAAGAACTGAGAGTGTAAGAAGAACCCATTTTTTAGTACGAATATCCATTTTGTTGCGAATTAGTGTTTGTCAAAAAGAAGGTTTTCTTTCCTGTTATTTACACAAGATTTGAATGGTTTTCAATATCGATGTGTTAATTGCATGCCGAAGCAATTCCTTTAAGATGTAACTTTGTTCTCGTGAGAAGAGGAATTCAACATAGTATTTATTTAGTTATACCTGTATTTGCTGCATTATGTTTAATGGCAGGCTGTTCGAGTTACAAGTCGCAGCTTGGAGATGCAAAGGAATACGAAGAGGCACGAATGTATTCCAAAGCATTCAGTTTATACTCAGACTTGCTAGCTCAGAAGGAAACCAAGGAGGCGCTCATAGGTAAGAAAAGGGTGGTAGAGGCTATAATTCGTGAAAATTACGATGGCCCTATTCGTATGCTTTGCATGCAAGAAAAACATAGAGAGGCCGATCAGCTTTATTCAGAGCTTACTGTTTTCGTTGAAGAAAATAAAGCATTAGATGTGAAAGAACCCTTTGGTTTGAAAGAATTCATTCTTCAATCGAAACAATCCTATTGTGAAGGTTTATATAAAAAGGCTGAGGCTGAAGTTCTATCATTCAATTATGATGGTGCTAGAGAAAAGTTACAAGAGATTAGAAGTTTCTTCAACAACTTTCCGAATTTAGATTACCTAGAGAGTTTGTGTGAGCTCTATCCGAATTATTATCTAGCGACGAAGTCTATGGAAGAGGGGCGTATGCGCGATGCCTTCAAAGCTTTAAAGAAAATTGAATCAATAGATCCGTCCTTTAAGGATTCCAAGCAGATGCTAGAGAATTGTTTAAAAACTGGAAGAATTACGCTTGCCTACGTTAGTGTTGATAAGGGAAATGTAAACAACGATGTAGAAATGGAAATGGGGGCTTTCGTGGTGCAGTCTCTCTTGGAAAATAAGGATCCGTTTTTAGTCATGTTAGATCGCGATTATACTTCAAGTTTATTAGAAGAACAGAAGTTGGGGATGTCAGGTCTTTACGATGAAAAATCGTTGATTCAAGCTGGGAAGTTAATTGGCGCAAAGTATATTTTATTAGGGGAAATAATAGAATACGTTGCCGATCAAAAGCTAAATGATTACGGTCTTAAAAAAGGTTTTTTAGGAAAGACAATTGGCGATTCTAAAGTGAAATATCGTCAATGGAACAAGAAGTTTTCGCTTCAAATAAAATACAGAATTAGCATGGTTGATGCTGAGACTGGAGAGACTCTTTTTAACGCTGTTTACCCGTTGAGTAAAGTGAGTGAAATTGAATGGGCAGAGTATAATGGGGATTATAAGATGGTATATCCAGGGCATTGGAATTGGGAACTCATGAAGACGGGTGAAGACCACGTTGATGTTTCGAAGTATGCAGAACTTCAAAAATTATTCAAACAAAAACCATTGGGCAATGAGCTGAATCAATTGCGGACCAATTCTCTCCTAGAGCTTTCAGGCACGGTGAAAAGAGGAGTAGAGACAAAGATTATTGAATTAACTCCCTAGGCGGAAAGCTGTTCGTGAATTTTCAATATTTCATTCAACACAAAATTGTTTTCGTTGTTCTGAATTCGAAAGGTTTTTTCGGGAGGAAAAGAAACGTTTGATTTCTGAAGCGCATCGCGTTGGGAGAATTCGTTTTCGCTTAATCCACTTCGTTGCATAACACGTTTCTTGCGCGTTTCTTTTTCTGCAAGGACTTCAATTAACCAATTGCAATTTTCTTGTTGAAAGGAATTGGCTAACGCCGATTCACGAATAATGTACTTCGAATTTTGAGTGGCCTTCCACCGAATGAATTCGTTTTGAACGAAAGCGTGAATAAGGGTTTCAAGGCGAATCCTTTTTTCTTCGTTCGAAAAAATTATAGCAGCAATTTCAGATTTCCAAGTGTCTTTCGAAAAGTCGATTTGAATTCCTTCCGCAGGACCTTTCGCAGAACCTTCCATCGGACCTTCCATCGGACCTTTCGGCGAACCTAGAATTTCTTTAACTTCATTTTGAATAGATGGAATGAGGTATGCTTTCTTGGCCACTTCGTCTGAATTGAAAACAGGAACTCCGAGGGCAGCGAAAGCCTTAGCGACGGTTGATTTTCCCGATCCGATATTTCCTGTTAATCCAACGACTTGCATAGAAAAAATAATTCAAGCTAACAAAACGAAATGTATCTTTGCCGCATGTCAAAAGTAAACGAAGTTCTTATTGCTCCATCGGTTTTGTCTGCCGATTTTGCAAATCTTCAGCGCGATATAGAGATGATCAATGATTCGGCTGCAGATTGGTTTCATGTAGATGTAATGGACGGAATGTTTGTTCCGAATATTTCTTTCGGAATGCCCGTCATTAAAGCATTGAAAAAACACGCGACAAAACCATTGGATGTGCATTTGATGATTGTTCAACCAGAGAAATACATTGCGGATTTCAAGGCAGTTGGTGCCGATATTCTTACTGTACACGCCGAGGCTTGCACACACTTGCATAGAACTATTCAAGCCATTAAGGCTGAAGGTATGAAGGCAGGAGTAGCGTTGAATCCGCATACTTCTTTGAGTGCAATTGAAGAAGTTTTAGAAGATGTTGATTTGATTTTGATCATGTCTGTTAATCCTGGTTTTGGTGGGCAGCTGTTTATTGAAAACACCTACTCAAAGCTCGAGCGTTTGAAAGCGATGTTGGCTAATGTGACGAATAAACCAGCCATTGAAGTAGATGGCGGTGTGAATGCGACAAACGCTCCAAAGTTAAAAGCTGCAGGAGCAACGGCGTTGGTCGCTGGAAACTTTGTATTTTCAAGTTTCAATCCAACAACAACAATTCAAGAATTAAAAATGTCTGTCAATGGCTAAAAAAAATAGTGGGGTGAATTTGTTCAAGTTCCGTGTGATCATGGACACTGAACAGGATGTATTTCGTGATATTGAAATTGAAACAGAATCGAATTTTGATTCTTTGCACAAAGCAGTGCTTGACGCTTTCGATTTTGAACAAGGTGAAATGGCGAGCTTTTATTTGAGTGATGAAGAGTGGAGCAAGGGATTAGAGATTTCACTGATGGACATGGGTGGAGTGGATGAAGACTCGCTATCTATGTCGACAACCATTCTTTCAGATATGGTTATGAAGCCGGGAGATAAGATTCTATATGTCTATGATTTCATGCGCATGTGGATTTTTTATATTGAATTGGTTGAGGTGAAAAAGGACAAACCAAGTACTATTTATCCGCGAGTTGCACTTGCCTTCGGTGATGCGCCTTCTCAGGATAGCAAAGAGTTTCAGGACATGTTCGAGTCGGATATAGTTGGAGGTGCAGCAGTTGCAGGAACAGAATTGGATGAAGATGAGGAGGATGAGTTTGGTGAAGACGATTCGATATTTGATGAAGATGAATTCGACGGGTCTTATACCTATGACAATGAATAAATATTTGGTATTCGCGTTATTTATTTTACTTGTATCATGTGAAAACAAAGAGCGCAAGGTGACTTCTGATTTGTTGAATTTTCCTTCTGCAGAGAATGGAGAAGTGCATGGCGATTTGCCAGAGATTTCATTTGAAGCGGCTGAGTTTAACTTTGGAAAAGTTGCTGTAGGAGAGAAGATTGTTCATTCTTATTCATTCGTAAATAAGGGAAAAGCAGATCTTCAAATAGCTCAAGTAACGCCAAGTTGCGGATGCACAACCCTGAAGGATTGGCCGAAAGAACCCATAGCACCGGGAAAGTCGGGAGTGATTACAGTAGAGTTTAACAGTGCTGGTTTTTCTGGAAATATTGAAAAGACCATTCAAGTAGCGACGAATGGGATACCCCGTGATTTTTATTTGAAACTGAAAGGGGAGGTGTCTGGACAGGCTTTGGATGCTGCGAGACCGGGGGTTGAGATGGATCGCGTGAAGTAATTTATTTCAGCGGCCATATTTAAGTACATTTGCAAACTAAAATAGAAAACAAAATGATTTTATTAGATGCACAACAATCAGAGCAAAGTATGATGCCCATGTTATTAATGATGGGTGGTATGTTTGTTATTATGTATTTTTTCATGATTCGTCCTCAAATGAAAAAGGTGAAAGAGGCGAAGAAATTTCAAGACGGAATTGGCGTTGGCGACAAGATTGTAACTGTTGGTGGAATTCACGGGAAAGTTGTTGAAGTAGACGACACAACAGTGGTTATTGGTTTAGACCAAGGTCGCATGCGTATTGAGAAAGCTGCTTTAAGTGCAGACAGAACTGTTAGTGAAGGTCAACAGAAATAAGAAACATTAAATCAAAAAAAAAAGGCCGCATTCGCGGCCTTTTTGGTTGTCTTATCTAAAAGTTAGTACTTCTTTTTCTTAGCACCACCTTCTTTGAATTTCCATCCGCCAGCACGTCCGCTTGAGCTTCCAGCCGAACTACCCGCTGAGCTTCCTGCTGAACTTCTTTCTCCGCTAGAACGTCTTTCTCCACCTGCAGAACTGCGTTCTGAAGTGCTTCTGTCCGATCCGCCAGTACGAGGTCCACGATCACGGTTGTATCCGCCACCCGAACTTCTTTCGCCACCGCCTGAGCTTCTTTCACTGCTGCCACGGTTTTCATATCCACCGCTGTAGCTCTTGTTGCCACGCATGCGAACACGTCCGATACCCGCTTCTTGATTGCCGCGTGATTCAACACGAATAGAACGTCCACGGTATTTTACTCCAGCATTGAATACTTCCAATACTTTGTCGTAAGACGCAGTGCGCACTTCAAACAAAGAGAAGGTGTCTTTCAAGTCTGACCATGGAATCTCTTGTTCACTTACTCCGGTTGCTTCAGCAATATATGTCTTCAGTGTGTTGAATGTAAATTGATCCTTCTTTCCAACATTGATGTACATCTTCACAACACCTGGTGTTGCTCCACGAGCATCGCCGCGAGAAGCATCGACATTCAAGTCTGGTGCATTCTTGTAATACTCTAAGAAACGATTGAACTCCGTAGAAACGAAATGTTGAATCACTTGCTCTTTTGTGAAGTCTGCAAATTCTTCGTAAACCGCAGGTAAATATTTTCCAATACTTCCTTGATTCACTTCAGTTTCTTTCACACGATTCACCAAGTGAAGCAATTGCTTCTCACAAACATCTGCAGGCGTAGGAAGTGTTCCCTTTGTAAATGTTGTTTGAATAATTTTCTCCAATTGCTTAATTCTGAAGTTTTCCTTCATGTTAATTAAAACAATGCTAATTCCTTTCTTTCCAGCACGAGCCGTACGTCCACTTCTATGCGTGTAGTTTTCAATCTCGTCAGGAAGGTTGTACTGAATAACGTGTGTAACGTCGTTCACATCAATACCGCGCGCAGCAACGTCTGTCGCTACAAGCATTTGAAGTGTGCGGTTACGGTAACGCTTCATTACATTATCACGTTGTGCTTGAGACAAGTCACCGTGAATTGAATCTGCGTTGTAGCCGTCTTTAATCAAAGCTTCAGAAACAGATTGTGTTTCAGCTTTTGTTCTACAAAATACAATTGCGAAAATATCAGGATTAAAATCGGCAAGTCTTTTTAACGCTAAATACTTGTCGCGTTGGTGAGTCACATAATAAACGTGTTCAATGTTCTCGTTACCTGAGTTTTTACTTCCAACAGTAATTTCAACTGGGTTGGTCATGTAGTTGCGAGCAATGCGCGAAACTTCGGCAGGCATAGTAGCCGAGAACAACCACGTGTGCTTCGTCTCTGGAGTTTCAGATAAAATTGCATCTAAATCTTCTTTGAATCCCATGTGAAGCATTTCATCTGCTTCATCTAGAACTACAAAGTCAACAGCACTTAAATCAATGACTCCGCGCTCAATTAAGTCTAAGGTTCTTCCTGGAGTACCTACTAAGATTTGTGCGCCGCGTTTGATTTCGCGAATTTGAGTTTCAATGCTTGCTCCACCATATACTGGAACTACGTTCGCTCCGGTTGTGTGTGCAGAATAGCGTTGAATGTCTTTCGCAATTTGAACACACAACTCGCGCGTTGGTGCTAGAATGAAAGCTTGCGTTTTTTTGTTTTGAAAGTCAAGAAGCTCTAACAATGGAAGTCCGAACGCGGCGGTCTTTCCTGTTCCCGTCTGTGCTAGTGCAACAACGTCTGTTGTGCCTGTAAGCATGTGCGGAATAGCTTGTTCTTGAATTGGTGTTGGGGTCTCAAACCCCATTTCAGCGATAGCTGAAACTGTGGTCTTCGATAGACCAAGTTCTTGAAATGTTGTCATATATTTTATTTAGTCGCCCGATGTCGGATTGAATTCGACGACCGTATTCCCTGAGCTAAATTCTGTTTACGCCAACAGAAAAAGGAAATGTGATAGTTAAACCCGCCCCTTAAAGGCGGCGCAAAGATACTACATTTATTAACAATTGTGAATAAAATAATTAAGCCCCTGAATTTCAGAGGTTTAATTGTGAATAAGAGTTCTTTATTTTGCTTTTAATCCTAGTTTTAGAATAGCGACACCAAAGGAACAATCCATTTTTTCCATTTCAGCCAATACCTCTTTCATGCTTTTTTCTTCATCAAAGGTATATGCGTTATCGTATTTCTTCTCAAGACCATTTATACAAGTAATGAATTCCCCTTTATCGTTATCCAATTCTTCCATGGCCTTTATATTAGGAAGTAATGCCATCATTTGTTCAGGTTCCAACGCAGACATTTTTTCTTCAATTGCCTTGTTAGGATTTTCAGCTTGTGCCGATTCAATCAGGATTTTAACGAATTCTGGAGTGAATTTGTTTTCCAAAGTTTTAGTGCAACCGCAAATGTCAGCAGCAACTTCCTTTTCCTTACCCATGCTACATCCAGAAACAATAAGAACTACTGCCATAAATAGAATGGCCATTGAAGATTTGATTTTCATTTTATTTGTGTTTTGGTTAGTTTATTTTTATTCGCCTTCGGTAACTTCAGCTTCTTGTACTTCCGCACCAAACATGAAGAGTGCAGCTGCAAAGTCACATTCAATCTCATACAATTCAACCATAATGGAATTGTACATTTCAGGAGTGTCTAATTCTGTATTGTCATACTTCATTTCCATTTTGGAAATGCAACGCAAGAACTGTCCGTTGTCGTCGCCCAAGCTCTGCATCCACTCCATGTCTTTCGCGGCTTTATCTGGATTGTTCGTAATGAAAGTAAGAAGGGCAGTGTTGAATTCGTCTTCTGTTTCAGCAATTAATTTGAAGCCTATAATTTCTCGAAATTCTGGGCTAACGTTATTTTTGATAATGTTAGAACATTCACAAATATCAATCGCAGCCCGACGTTCAAGTGATTGAGCACTTAGGTTGCTGTTGAATAAGCAAGTAATTGCTAGGGCAAGTGTAAAGATTAGTTTTTTCATGATTCAACGTTTTGTGTTTCAGGTTCTCCTTTGATGCGTTTCAATGCAAGCTCTTTAGCGAATTCTACAAATACTTTATAAGCTTGCGTAAAGGTAAAACGGTCTTCGAAAGTTTTGTAAATAATATTTCTTCGAGCCATACCATTTAACAATGTTCTTCTGCTTTCATTGTCGCGCAAAGTCTTGTTGCTTTCAATAAGGTCAATGAATGAACTGTTTAAAAAATAGTTGTCAATTTCTTCGAAGGTGAATTCATTGAAGTCGAATGACTCAATGAAATTGCGACCGTCGCGATCCAATTCGTAACTTAAGATAGCAATGAAAATACTTACATCTCGAGAGAAATTCTCTTGCGTGTCTTTGCTTAACAAGTAACAGAACTCGGGCTTCATGATTAATTCAAGGTCGAAGGACACTTTGAAAAACTCGGTGTAAAACGATTCGTTTTCTTTCAAACTATTGAAATGCTCTTCGTTGTTCAATAAGAACTTACCACTCATGAGTTCTTCAACAATTTGTCTATGGTGCGCAGGATATACCATGTTATAATTTTATTGCGGGTTCAATTTTTAATTTAGGCACATCGAGTATCGATGTTGTAGTCTCAATAGAAACACGATCGCTTTTCTTTGAATAATCGATTTGAAGTTCTTCGTCGAACAACAGTCCGGTTACTGCAAAGAACTTATCTGTTTCAATCTGATCGAAATCTTTTTTCAAGGCCTTGAAGCACCAGCCGAAGAAGTCGTTCACAGGCATGCTTGCAGCAAGTTTCTCTTTGAATAATGTTCTGTCGAAAATCCAACGGTCGAAATCGGCTTCTGAATTTTCTACAATTACAGGAGCTTCAATTTGGAATTGCTCGAAGAATTCACGCACTTTGAAGTACATGTCTTTTGCATAAACCATTGTGCGCGTTCCTTTCAATAAAGGTGGCGTTTCCACTTTGTAAGGATTGCGAAGGAATTCTATAAATCCGGTTAGAATTAAAGATTCCGTGCGAATGCGTTCAAGAAGTGGAATCAATTCATTGGTTAGAATTTTCGATTGCTTCAATAAGTCTTGATTGGTTTGAATGAGCTGCGTATAAAGTTTTTCGTACTCGCTGCGCGTAGTCTCATCTGAATAGTCGAGACGTTTTCTGTTCGCGTATTCGCACACTTCAACCAATTTACTGGTTACCGATTCACTGTGATTTACATCTAGAATGCGGTTCAATGGAAGAATATAGTATTCAATCCAGAACGAAGCTTTATGAACTTTTTCGCGGTATTGAACGCGGTCAATGTTCGATTTCAAATCGCGTGTTTCAGCCAATAATCTGAAGGCATTCCGTTCAACCAAATCAACGAATTCACGCACTTGTCCGGAAAGATTTTTAATTCTTTCTTGAAGAATGTCGCGGTCGGAATGTTCGCTTTTGCGAATCTTCATGAACAATTCAGAAATGGCTCCTTTGTATTTTTCAATGGTTTCTGGAAGAAGCGGTTTGAATTCAAACAACAAGAATTCCATTAACTTGAAATACACATCGCGCATTTCGAAATCACTTCCAATCGAACGAACAACACGGTATTCACGCAAACGACTTTTCATTTGCGCACCGTGTTTGTGACATATCATATCGAAAACTTCCTTCGTAATGAGTCCGTCTTGTTGCTGGTATTCAAACAAGTCTCGCACTACATCGAAGTAGGTGTTCAGGAAGTTTAATATGGTCCGAGGTTCGGCTTTTATCATTTTTCTTCTGATTCTAAATGGTAGCAAACTTTTACTTCTTCAATTTCTTGAATGTTGGAAGGGTATAGGTTTGCGAAGTCTGGGGCTGTTAATAATGTTGACATTAGTTTTCTGATATTTTTAGGTCTTCACGACGCACAGCGTGCTGCTTGTCGTTCAAATTAATTTTTCCTTTCGAACGGAAGATGAAGTAGTATTTCGAGAATCCGTCATACGGCTGCGGTGCAGCAAAGATTGGGAGGAAGTTGTGTTCTTTACAGAATTGAACCAATTGCGGACGGTTGTGCTCGTCAATGGTTCCAATCTCATCAATGAACAAGGCAATCTTATTCTCCGGAGCAGAAACGGCTAAACGATTGATAATAGCCATAACAATAACTAGACGAATCATACGGTCAGTTCCATCTGACTCTACTTGTTCTTTCAAGTCAACACGCTTCAACTTTCCTTTCACATCCAGATGAAGTTCGATGTCGAATAGATCTTCAAATTCAATGGTTTTTCCAGCGTCTAAATATTGATTCAAGATTTTCAAATCTTCCCCTTGTTCGAATTCAAAAGCAAGTTGCGAGTTTAAGTTTTCAATTGAAGCAATGCGCTCTAGGTCGAACAACACGCGCTTATTGTCTACCAATTCAATGCGAAGAGATTCAATATTCGAAATTCTTGTTTTAGCTAGACTCTCGTTGAAGCGGTTGTACACGAATGTTTTGAATTCTTCGTAACGCTTGCGCAACGTGAAAGCTGGGTTTGCGAACTGCGTAGAAATACTTCCCAAAAGTCCGTCGATACTTTTTACTTTATCGTTGATACAAGCGATTTCATCTTCCAAATATTTGATGAATTCTTCTTCGTCTGCCATTGCAGAATTTGTTTTGAAACGCAAGTGATCGAACATCCGATCTTTGTTGCCTTTCAACGTATCGCGATCGGTGTTCGAGATTTTAATCTTTCCGTAAATTTCATCCAGAGATTCTGTTGTGTCGAATTCTGTTGGAACAATTCCGAAGGTTTCAATTTCTGCTTTACGACGTTTCAATTCAATAATACGCTCTTCACTTCTGCGCGTTTCTTCACGTAGAGATTCGAGTAAAAGTGTTTTGTCGGAAAGCTCTTTTTTCAATTTGCTCAAGTCGCCTTCACACTTTTCTTTTTCGGCCTTCATCGTGCGCAGTTCTTTTCCTGCAGCGTCAGCTTCTTTTTCAAGTTTCGGTTTATTCTTCAGCTTGTTCAACTTCGCTTTCACTTCTTCAATGTCGGCATGAATGACATCGAGTTCTTTTTGAGCTTTGTCGAAATTCAACGCAACAGCCCAAAGTTTTTCAAGTTCAGCTTTTTCACGCTTCAATTCTTGAAGTTCTTCTTTCAAAGACTTCACCGAAGGAATGTCGGCAAGAACTAAATCTTTTGGCAATGTAATTTCTCCATCGAAGATGCTTAAAGTCGTTCCAGCTTTGGTGATTTTTTTCTTCACCAATTTGCTCGGAAGAGCAGCGAATTCTTGAGAAAATACGGTGTTCAAAATTTTACGAATGTCGTCTTTCGCCGTGATCTTGTGAATTAACTGGTCGTCGTAATTTTTGATTTGCGCTTCTAACTTCCCGCAGGTCAAATCAATTTTTTGAAGTTTCACTTCCAAGTTCTTCGAATCTAATTTTTGATTCTCGACCATAGTAATGCGCACCTCAGATTCGCGACGCTTAGCGTCGAGATTCAAAAGCGATTCTTCTAAAAATTTCTTTCCTTCGAAAGAAGCAATTTCATCTAATTGTGTTTGAAGATTGATGAATGTTTTTTCTTGAATTTCAACTTCTAATTCACGCTTCCCCAATTCACGGTTTAAATCTTCTTGTTTTGGTTTTAGTTTTTCATTTAGATTGAGAAGTGTAGTTTGATATTGCTTCTCTTTTTCTAAACGAGAACTGTCGAGTTCATTAATAACACCGTTGTATTGTTTGTCGAAAGCATAAACTAAATCGCTAACGATTCTTGTTTTCGCTTTGAACAAATTCACCACTTCGCGGAACTCTTCGAATTCTTTTTGGATGCTTTTTACGGTGCGAATTTCTTCGTTAATACGAAGCAAGTCGTTGATGTCTTTTTTGTTTTTTTGCGAAAAGCTCAGTCCTTCGTTCTCACGATTATCGGCAACAATTAAGCTCTCTTTTAAGGTTTTGTTCGTAATCAACTTCGAGTTAATCAAGTAACGATAAACCTTCGAGAAGTTGTTTGAAAGTCCGTCTGTGCGAACACTGTCCTCCAACCAAATAGCAGCGTCGTTCTTTCTTCCTCTAGAGTATACCGTATTGAATACTTCAGTCTTGCTCTTGAATAGATACAGCTCTACACCAGAAGTTTTGAGTTCTTCTTGAACCTCATCCCATTTGCGAATACGTTGATGTGCACCTTCTTTTTTGAAGAAGTTTTCGGAATTGTATTCTCCGGAAAAACGGAAGTACTCCAACTCACCATCGCTGTCTCGCTTTACAAGTATGCAATAGCTTGAATTGTTCTTCTTGATTTCGAAAATAATGTAACTCTGGTTGTGAGTAGGGAAGTAGTGGTGAATGGTTTCCTTGTCTCCACGGCGCTGTCCGGAAAAGGACATCTTCGATCCATCTACAATGAACAAGAAGTTCAAGGTGTAAATAAGGGTTGACTTACCAACGTTGTTAGGCCCTACCAATTGTAACGAATCGCAATCGTCTAAACGCATTTCTGCGTTCACATAGGTGCTGGTGTTTATCCCAATAATTCGGGTTATCATACGAAAAAGTTTAGGTCATGTGTTGTGCGACAAATTCGCACCGAACACACAAATCTAAACGGCTTGCCTCGCTTCGAAAAGGAATGTTAATAAATGTGGAAAAGTAAGCCTAGAACTAATTGCGCTTGTTCTGGAAGAACTCTTTCAGAATGGAGGCGCATTCGTCTTCCATTATTCCTCCAATCCATTCAGTCTTAGGGTGTAGCAGCCCTCTATCTTCGTTTTGAAAGATTGAAAATCCTCTTTTAGCATCGAATGCACCGAAGACAATTCTGCCAATGCGCGTGTTGTAGGCAGCACCTCCGCACATAACGCAAGGCTCTAAGGTGACATAAAGCGTACACTTGTCCAAAGACTTGCCACTCAGATACTCAGAAGCGGCAGTAAAGGCTTGCATTTCTGCATGCGCAGTGAAGTCATGAAGTCTTTCTACAAGATTGTGTCCGCGAGCAATAATGCGGTCATCTGCCACAATAACGCACCCAACAGGAACTTCATCTTGTTCAGCAGCATAAAGGGCCTCTTTGATAGCCTGTTTCATGTAAAATTCGTCTTTATTCTCGTCGTTCAAAATCAGAAGTGTCGTTTAAGTATTTCACGAAATCTCTTGTTGAAATTTCATGGTCGTTTGAGGTTGGAAAGTTAAATTGTTCACCCCAATATTTCGCTAGATATTCCTGCTCGAATTGTCCGGAAGTAGGAATTAGTAGTGCTTTCTTCCCAATAGCAGCCAATTCCATAAGCGTACTATATCCAGATCTGCATACGATGTGCGAAGACTCGTTCATGAGTTGTTCCAGTTCGGAACTGTTACAATAACCTAATGCTTTCACTAATTGGGAATGTGGCAAGGGTTTACTTTCACCAGTAACAATAATTGGGAATCCGAGTTGAACAGTTTCTTCAATGATGTCTTTAGCGAATCTTGATCGTTGAGGCTCGGGGCCTGAAAGAATAACAAGCAATTGTTTTTTTAAAGGTGTTTGAATAGGCTTAATTTGACTGAGAGGTCCAATGAACGAGGCCTGGGCATAGGCTTTCGCGCTGCTAAGCTTGCCGCTTAGTTTTGGTGTGTTCTCGAAATCTGGAATTTCAATTTTATTAAAATTTTTCAAGTTTCTGTTCAATACCAATTGCGGCAAGATTAAAAGGAGGCGAGGACCAGGCAAGGAAAGTTGGTGTGTTAGCATGACCGAATGAACGTTCGGGTGGTAAAATCCGTAGCGATTGTCAGAATAAAGAATGTCGTATGAATTTGTTTCCAAATGTTTTTGCAGCCACTTTTTTTCTTTTTTCCAGTTCGCACGAAACTCGAAAACACGCATTCCAAGTTTAAAAAACAAACCCTTTCCACTTTCAATCTGAATGTGATTGTTGGGTAGCGTAACATGAAGAATTAACCCTGGAAATCGGTTTCGGAAAAACGATTCCTGATTGTCAGAACAAGCGATTTCAACACTGTTTCCTTCCTGAATAAATTGAGAAATACGCTCGCTTCCTCGAGTCATGTGTCCGTAACCCCAATCGAGAGCCGCGAAAAGTATTTTCTTTGAAGGATGCAATTTACGGTCGTGTTATTCTGATTTCTTTTTGCATGCTATTTCCGCCTTGCGCAGGAATAAAATACCCCGTTACTTTTTTCTTCTTGCCGTTTCTGAGAAACGTGATATTCGCTTCGTCTCCAACAGCGTATTGCTTCATCGTTTCTACTAACGTTTCAAAATTAGTAATTTCAATCTTGTTCAATTCAACTAGAATGTCACCAGTTTGCATACCTAGAGCTGCACCTAAGCTTGTTGGAGAAACCGTTTCAATCATTACGCCTTTCCCTTTGAAACTTAGGGCAGGTGAAATGCCTATTTTTGCACTGTTGTCAGGTGCTCCAAATCCGAACGGCATTTCATTCGGCATGGCGAACACCATTCCTTGTGGCATTTGAAGATTGTTGTCGAAGCTGAAATTGAATGAAGAGTCCATGATAGATAAATCGATATCTGGAAATTGTTTGAGAATATCTTTCATGTTACCCATTTGATCTCCTTCGAAATTGAAAATAAGAGTATCGATCTGACCTGTGCTTGAAGTGTCGATTTTAATAATGGTAACATGGTTCTTCTTTTGCACCTGAGCAAAAGAAAGCACGCTAATGAAGCAAAGGGTTAAAAGTGAAAAAAATATTTTCATGGTTTTATTATTTGATTTCAAAATTAAAATGAAATTTCAATCAAAGTAAATCCTTTTGATGGAATGACGAGTGTTTTTTTCCAAGAAACGGATTCGCCAGTTATAATGTTTTTTCCGGTATTCAAATTAAGGGTAACTTCTTTCAGAGATTCCATGGGGAAGTCAAATGTCTTTTCATTCAAATTGTAAAGGCACAAGAGTGTTTTTTTGCCATCAGCTGATTTTCTAGCGTATGCGTACATATTGTCGTTGGGAACGAATTGGGTGAGTTTGCTTGTTGCGAGCCATTCGTTTTTCTTTCGGTAATTCAAAAGCGTTTGAATGAAATTGAATGCTTCATTTTGAATATCAGTTCTACCTTTCTTCTCGAAGGCATTTATTTTGTGATCGCTCCATCCTCCCGGAAATTCTTCTCGCACGTGTGCATCTGGATCGCAAAATCCGGTCATGAGAATTTCCGTTCCGTAATACACACATGGAATGCCTCGAAGCGTTAGCATCATCGCATGAGCCATTTTCCATTTTTCGAAATCTTTATTAAGGAGTGAATAGATGCGCGCTAAGTCATGGTTGTCTAGGAATGTGACTAAGTTTTCTGGATGCGCATAAAGGTGGTCATGTGCTAAGTCTAATTCGATTCTTCGCAGCCCTTCTTCCCATCCAAAAGGCTCAACGAGCCCTTTGGTCAGGGCGAAATACAATTGGAAGTCCGTTACCCCGTCTAACTTCGAATCGAAATTTTGTCCAACTTTTTTCCCTTCGGGAAACCACGCTTGAACGGCAGAGCCCTGCACCCACGTTTCACCAAACAGAAAGAAATTGGGGTATTCACTTTTAATTGCGGCATTCAATTTCGACATAAATAATTGGTCAGGGTAGCTGTAGGTATCTATTCGGAAGGCATCTATTTCTCCCATTTCAATCCACCAAAGAGAATTTTGAATGAGGTATTTTGAAAGGTGTTCGTCTTGCTGATTCAGGTCGGGCATGTGCCGGTCGAACCAGCCGTTTGCCATTAAATTTTTGTCGTACTCGCTGGCATATGGATCCATCATGGTTTCCGCGCGATAGTTTGTTTTTGTGTAGGTAGGAAACCAATGGAACCAATTGCTGTCTGGCATTTCACGGAAGAGCCGGTGTTGATCTCCCCAATGGTTGTACACAATGTCCCAAACATGTTTTATTTCTTTTTTCTGCATGTTTGAAGTCAGCGACTGCAATTCTTCAAGCGTTCCAATGCGTGGGTCAATTAAATAGGAATCTGTGGTTGCATATCCGTGATACGAATCTCTTTTTTCGTTATTCTCTACAATAGGGTTTATCCAAAGAGCTGTGAATCCGAGGTCAGAGATATAGTCGAGGTGGTCGCAAATCCCTTGAATATCGCCGCCATGACGACCTTTCAGTTCATTTCTGTGAGCACCTTGAAAGTAGTTAGGTACGGAGTCGTTCTTCAAATTACCATTGGCAAATCGATCTGGGAAGACCATGTATATGGCATCGGCTTGTGATAGGCCTGCAGGCTGAGCTGATCGGGGAGTTATGGAATAAGGGACCATCAAACTAGCGGAAGAGCCAGCTTTATCTACAATGAAAAATATATGATTGTCCTTAGGTTGACTTTTAACGGAAAGGCCAACATAATAGTAGTTGTTGAGTTTCGACTTTTCAACGCTTACTAAGGATACGTATTTCTTGCTTTCCCCATGAAGGGAAATTGTTAATTCTTCCTTGTCGTTGCTGTAAAAAATCAGTTCAACCTCGCTATTGTTCATGCCACTGAACCAGTTAGGTGGGTCTATGCGTTCAACGAAATCGGTTGATTGCCCGCAGACAAAAGAGGACATTAACAATAAGATTGTGGAAAAGTATACGGAACTTTTTTTCATGATTTACGTCTTAGGGGAGTGTGCATCACTTTTTCGATATATATTTGGAAAGTGTTAAAAGTACACGAACTACAGTAATTTAATTTAAAAACCTATGAAAAAAATCTTTACATTCTGTTTCGTAGCGTTATCTGCAATGATGGCTCAAGCCCAAGTTGCTGTGACGTTTAATGTTGACATGACTGGCACAACAGTAGACGCAAATGGCGTTCACATTGCTGGTAATTTCAACGACGTTAACTACGATGGTACTGCTGAGAACGCAGCTTATGTTAACTGGAATCCTTCTGCTATTGCTTTAGCAGATCAAGGAAATGGTATTTGGTCAGTGACCATGAACTTAATTCCTGAGCGTTATGAGTTCAAATTCATCAACGGTAACGATTGGCCATTCGCTGAGGATGTTCCTCCTGCTTGTCAAGTAGAGGTTGCTGGAAACGATAACCGTTTCTGGTCTATTTCTGGATTGAACGCGACTGAGAGCATGACTGTTTGTTATGCATCATGCGCTGCATGCGGCGAGAACACTATTCGCTTCCGTGTAGACTTAACGCAAGATATCAATGGTGCTAACCCAGCAGGAGTTTCAGTTGCAGGTAATTTTCAAGGATGGTCTCCTGGAACTTCTTGGCTGATAGATCCAGACGGTAACGGTACATACGAGGGTTATTTCTCTATCGGTACTGCTACTTCTGCTCAATTTAAATTCATAAACGGTAATACTTGGGCTTTGTCTGAGACTGTTCCTGGTGCATGCGCTGTTGCAGGAAACCGTGAGATAAACGTTGTTGAAGCGAATACAGTTGCGGACGTAATTTGTTTTAACGCTTGTGGTCCATGTCAAGCTCCAACCCCAGTGTTGTTCCGAGTTGACATGTCCTTGCAAACTGTTAATGCTAATGGTCCTCACGTTGCAGGTTCTTTCCAAGGATGGACACCAAGTGATCCAGCTACCTTAATGACTGACCCAGACGGTGACAACATTTATGAAGTTACTCTATTACTTCAACCAGGTACTTACCAGTACAAATTCGTAAATGGTGCTGCTTGGACAGATGGTAACGAGTCTATTCCAGCTGCGTGTAACGTAGGTGGTAACCGTGAAGTTCTTGTTGCTGCAGATCCAGTTGTTGAGCATTTCTGCTACAGCCAATGCGGTGCTGAGTGCGTTACTGACCCTGCGGCTGCTGACATCACTTTCCGAGTGAATATGTTCTCTACCGCTCCAAGTGCTGCAGGCGTTTGGATGATTGGTGGTTTTACAACTCCAGTTTGGCAAGCAGGTGCAGTTCAAATGAGTGACATTGATATGGACGGAGTATATGAGTGCACAGTTAACGTATCTGGTGTTGCTGATATTCAGTACAAGTTCGTTAACGGAGACGTGGCTGTTTCAGCAAATGAAGAAGCTGCTGGTATCATGAACTGCGGTATTGCAAACGGTGTTGGTGGTTACAACCGTATTCACACTCGCACAGGTATTGCAGAGGTATTGAACACAGTGTGTTTCGATTCTTGCGCTGATTGTATTATTGGTGTTCAAGAAGCTATGGCTTTAACAGTATTGAATGCTTACCCAGTTCCAGCGAATGAGTTTGTAACTCTTTCTTTCGGACAAGTAAAATCTGCTCCTATCACTGTTCGTGTAATGAACAACTTAGGTCAAGTAGTTTCTACTCAGTACATGGGTAATCTTCCAACAGGTAACAACCAAGTTCGTGTGAACTTAGAAGGTGTTGCTGGTGGAATCTACGCTATTGAATTGTCAAACGGAATTGAAAAGACTGCAGTACAAATCGCAGTTCAATAATTCATTTGAACAGATTAATTTTAGAGAAAGGCTGCCGGAAGGCAGCCTTTTTTTATTGTTAGAATATAGCGCTCGAACCGAGAAAGTTTAGGGCAAAACAAACCCCCGAACGTTTTCGAGGGTTTGCTTTACCTTAACTAAAAAGACCCACAGCAGAAACTGCAAATGGACTTAACGGCGCGAAAATACGCAGGTTCAAGGGTATTCTAATGTTATTATTTGGTGTAGTTTTGAACAGTAGTGTTGTTATAAAACACCGAGTAAAATTCTGTGACTTATTCCATTCATAATGAACTGAATAATTTTAGGGCTGCTTGATTTTTCAAGAAAAAAAGTATTATGATTTTTCTGCGAACACTCCATTAATCTTCCGTTTAAATCATAAACGTTGACTGAAGTAACAGGAAAATTGAAATCAAGCTCGAAACCATTCTCTAAATTTCGCACGCGATACTCACGATTTATTTCGTTGATATTATTTTCTTGAATCGGAATATCGAAAGATCCTTGGGTTGTTCTTCCGCAGGCATCAATGGCAGAATAACTTAACACATAACTTCCGGATGAATTGTAGACATGTTGCGCAGTAAAATCGTTTGAAGAACTTCCGTCACCAAAGTCCCAAGTGAAATTCCAACCTGTTGCAGATTGATTTTCAATTTGAAGATTTAATCCATTGGATGATGTGCTAATTGATACAGCAGGATCATATTCCCCCACATGCCATTCCAATAAGTTATTAAATACGACTTCTTGAGCTGCTAATTTTATTTTTTCGGCAACAACAGGATCTAATGTTGAGGAATAGGTAATGAGATACGGGTCAGTGCGAAGCATTACCGCAATCATGCTACATGCTGCGGCATAACTGCCTTCTAGTGAGGGATGACTGCCGTCAGCGGAATATAAATTTATTTCGGGGTAGGTAGTTCTTATGTATTTCCATAGCGCTCCAACAGGAGAAAGAATTGCCTGGTTATCAATTGCCATTTGTCTGTAGCGAAGATTCAACAAACTGTCCATGCCCTCATATGTGCATACGGGTGGCCAAGAAGCGCAGTTAGAGGCATCTCCATTCTGTCTTCCCCAAGTCATATAGAAAACCGTTTCCGTACAAGAGTCTACGGATAGAATCTGATTGTTCAATTGAGTGGCAAATGGAAAGCACTCCGCAGCTACTTGTGCATCTGGAAAGGAGGGAAGTTGACTTTGTTCTTGCAGAACAACATAGTCCCAGTTGCCCTGATTAATCAGGCTCTGAGATGTTGCATTCGTTGTGTGCATTTGGAAAGTGGTGCCCCCCGGAGTGCTACTCGCCACCTCCATAGGCATTCCAGCGAATCCTATACTCAAAGCACAATCTGCTGTTAATTGCGGCAAGTTATTTACCGCAGTGTAACTGTTCCCAATGAACAATACGCGTGTTTGTGCATGCAAAAGGTTGGCGAAAATCACCAACCCTGCAAAGAAAAATAGTTTCTTCATATTACTTAAATATCACAGGCCCAACAATTGATTTTCCTTCACGAATATATTCAACTTCAGTGGTGTCTCCTTCGTTGAATTTTCCAAGCGCTTCCATGTAAGAACTCATGTCGGTGATTTTGTTGGTTCCTAATCGAACAACAATATCGCCTTGCTTCAAACCAGCCATTGCAGCAGGTCTATTTTCTTTCACACCGTCTATACGCATTCCCTCCCCGCTGAACATATAGTCTGGCATTACACCCAATGTCACTTTAAAAGACGAGTTCATTGGTTTTGGATCTATGGTCTTTGTGAATTCCAATTTTGAATGGCCATTCATTTCAACACACATGGCATACATGTAATTCACCACTTCATTCAAACCTTCGTAATTGATTTTATCGAAGTCGTCGCTTGGCTTGTGGTAGTCGCTGTGCTGACCAGTGAAAAAGTGCAGCACAGGCACGCCCATGTTGTAGAATGAACTGTGGTCGCTTGGACCAATTCCACTTTTATCAAAAAGCAACTTGAAGTTCGTCTTGTTGTTTTTCGTTAACCAGTTTTCAAATTCAGGGGAGGTTCCTGTTCCGCTAATTGAAAGAGCGTGCTCTGCGTTTAACCTTCCAACCATATCCATGTTCATCATGCAATTCACAGTAGCTAAATCAACAGTTGGATTCTTGCTGAAGTAATTGCTTCCCCACAATCCTTTTTCTTCGCCGCTGAATGCAATGAAGAGGTAGTTGTATTTATTTGTTGAAGCAGATTTATCTGCTTTGAATTTGCGAGCCAACTCAATCATTGCAGAAACACCACTTGCGTTGTCATCTGCTCCGTTGTGAATAGCGCGCTCTCCAGTCCATAAACTGTTTTCGTCGCCCCAACCCAAGTGGTCGTAGTGTGCACCAATAATGATAGTGTTCGCAGCACCATTGTCAAGGTAACCAACAACATTTTTCCCGTTGATTTCCTTCACCAATGATTTCCCCATTTTCAAACTGTCACCCACTTGGTGAACTTGTCCGTGTCCTTGTGGAATGAAAGAAAACGCTTGAAAGAATCCAAGTGTTCCTTTTGGACGTAATCCAATTCGAAGAAATCGATCTCGAATATATCCAGCAGCTTTATCAGCGCCAGGTGTGCCTATTGCTCTTCCTTCAAATGCATCACTAGCCAAAATTGCTACATCTGTTTTTAAATGAGCAAGGCTTTCGCTCGATTTTTTTTCATGTGGAAGTACAGTGCAACTGGCGAACGCAACTACCACAACTAGCTGGAATAAAAACTTTTTCATTTCGCGAATTTAGTGATGTTTCAATATAGTTTTCAAATCTTCGTTACCTTCGCTATATGAGGAGTGTCAGTCTTTTTTTCTTTTTACTTCTTTCCTTTATTGGATTTTCTCAGACCATTCGAATTGAAGGAAGAGTGCGCGATCCTCATGGCCAAGGTATTCCGAACGCCATCATCGTAAACAATAGAACCAAGACCGGAAGCTTCGGTAATTCTAGTGGGTTTTATTCCATTGTTTGTGAAAAGACAGATACCTTGAGCATTACAGCATTGAGTTATTACACGCGTCAATTGTGTATGAAAGATTCATTGGTGAAGGGAGTTTATCATCCAACTATTTTTCTCGACGATAGAACATATATGCTTCCGGTAGTTGAATTTATTTCTCCGCGCGATTTGGAGGCCATTGAAAAAGATTTGCTAGGGTTAGGTTTCGATGAAAATCAATTTAAAACAGCAACGGTGAGCAGTCCAATTACCTTCTTGTACGAGCAGTTTAGCAAGCGTGAAAGAAGCAAGCTTGAAGTTTCTCGTATGGTATATGAAGACAGGAAAAGAGCTTTATTGAAAGAACTGTTTCATTTGTATGTCGACTATGATATTATTGATTTGACCAATGAAGAATTCGATGCGTTTATTGATTTCATGCATGTGAGTGATGATTTCATTCGTCAGAGTTCTCAGTATGAATTTTTAATTTTTGTGAAGGAAGAGTTTCAGCAATATAAAATTTGGAGACGAGGAAGAATAGAGTGGAAGGAAGAGGATTTCAATTACGACAAGGATTAGTTCATTCTTGAATTTTGAATGAAGTTTCCTCCGCATTTATAAAATCCAGCGTTGCGGTCGTAGTAGTAAAGCAATAGCTGATAATTATTTTCCGTGGCTGAATGATTTCCTTCAGCAAAATTAATTTCTACGCTATTGGTTGAAGGTTCAATGCGAAAGCGGTAATTGTAAACACCTTGCTTCAAATACATAGTTGCTTGATACGCTTTTTTAATTTCGCTGTATTCGCAAATTATTGGCGCATTCCATTCATTTCCACATTCAAGTAAAACTTTGTTTGGAAGTTCAGGTGAATTCAATTCGAAATGAACATAGGTGTAATCACTCGTTAAATCATCGTCTTCATATAATTCACTTGAAATTAAACTGGCGCCATTCAAGTCAGATCTATTGGTGTAGGCCCTATTCATTTCGTTTTGACTCGGGTAGAGGTAGATGTGATTTTCATTTTCAATACGAACGTTATTTTGAACGTTGTATCCATTTAATCGAAGGTCTTTTGTTTCGAAAGCTTCCCATTCGCCGCCACCGGGAAACTCATTTTCGCCGTTTGAATAATCGTAGACCAATACGTTGTTGGGCTGAATGTATGTCGGTTGGAAATTCATTTTTCCATCCTCCCATCTTCCGTTTTGAAGAATAACTGGAATAACTTTGCTCATATCGTACACAGGAGTATTCGCCAAAGAAATGGAGAAATCAACTTCCTGATGAGACTGCAAATGTTGAATAGTAGACGCTCTTTTAATGTTCATTTCAGCATTTGACCCGTGATCACCTTCAACATAAACAACTATACGAAAGCCAATTCGAGCGCTTGATTCAGAGTATTCACTTCCTTCATGGACGATCACGTAGTAATTTCCAGATTGAATAAACTTGGTCATGGTATTGGGCAATTCGAATCGGTAGTGATCGAAGGTTGCGGTTGTGTGTATGGAGTTTTCGGGGTATGAAACGCGTTGACTTGTGAATCCTTGTATAACGTCTGAAGGATTGCTGTCATCGGTATTCCAGAAAGGGTCACAGTGAAAGACGGAGTAGAATAAATCTTCGTCTGGTGAAGTGAAAACGTCGAATTCAAATTGAATGGCGTCGTTACTATACAAGTTTAAAAATGGTCCGGAAAGTGGCGCGTTTTTCGCGTGAGCTTCAACAGAGAAATAGTCGTAATCTGCATGAACGAAATTATTATTTGTTTGAGGAATTTGCGCAAACGCCGTTGTGCCAATCCAAAGCAATAACGCAAGGGTTGTTGAGTTAAGGATTTTTGAAGTATTCCGCATGAAGTAAAGTTATTCAGATTATTTTTGTGTTATGAAAAAAAATGTGTCAATTCTGTTTTTTACAATTGTATTGTTTGGAGTTCTTTTTCACTCTTGTAGAAATAAAAATTCTACATCGGCTCCTACTATTGGTAGAGAATACGATCGGGAGTTTTTAGGTATGAAATATAAAATAAATGTTGTCGGTGACACCAATGACTACACGCTAGCATTCGATAGTATTGAAAATTCGATAAAAATGCATGTCGATGGATCTAATCCTGAGAGTACCGTTATTCAATACAACACGTCACCAGGAACGAATGGCTATTTTGAGTTTGTGGATCGGAATAAAATGATGGGGATTTTAGTTTCCTTGTCAAAAGATATGTACAGAAAATCGAATGGATATTGGGACTTCACGCTTTCTCCGGCGCAGTTGGCTTGGTTGCCTCAAATAGTCAGCTCTTCTCCAAAAACACCAAATATAGATTCTTTGATGGAGTTTACAGGAATGAGCTTTGCAATTGTGGATATAGAAGATGTTGAAGAAAATGGGGGGTATAAGCTTTCTAAAATCAGAAAGATAAATCCTAAAATCGAGTTGGATTTACAGAAAATTGGGAGCGCTTTGGTGCTTGATAAAATAATAGAATATCTTAAGGGTAAATCGAAGATTATCAGTCAAGCAACTGTTAGAACTGATGTTTGGCACAGTGGATTCGGGACAACAGTTGATAGTTTAAATATTTTGGATATGACTATGGCTGGACAGAAAACCGGGAATATGTTGCGAGTGGTTAATCGCTCCTACGCCACATTTGACAGTAGAAATAAGGTCACCCTTTTGGATCCGAAAACTCTTTTTCCAGTTTACAATGAAATGTATCAAAGTTATGTATCGTCTAAAACGCTAGTTGAGTCTTATGTTTTTGCAGAGGCCTTTATGGTTATGGCGGTAGAAGGAATTGGACAGTTTTATGAAGAAAATGCCGAAAGTGATATTCAATCGTTGGTCTACTTTATGAAATCAGATACGGAGCGAGCTTCAGCTTCGACGGAGAATTTCAATAAGATGATGGTTACTCCTTCGACAAATTAGAATGAACGGCAAGTTAATTTTGGCCATTGAGAGCAGTTGCGACGAAACGTCGGCTGCGGTTTTATTTGGTACAAGAGTTTTATCCAATGAAGTGGTAACGCAATTGCAGCATGCTCAGTACGGTGGTGTTGTGCCAGAGATAGCGAGTAGGGCGCATCAAACCATGATCACAGCCGTTGTTGATGCTGCTTTGAAATCGGCACGTAAAGAATTGAAAAATGTGCAGGCCATTGCCGTTACACAGGGTCCTGGTTTAATGGGGTCGTTGTTGGTTGGAATTTCATTCGCGAAGAGTTTGAGTTTAGCCTTAGATATTCCGTTAGTCGGAGTGAATCACATGCAAGCACATATCCTCGCTCATTTGGCGGAAGATTGTGACAAGCAACCGGTATTTCCTTTTTTGAATTTGACCGTGAGTGGTGGACATACGCAGTTGGTTGTGGTTCATTCACCAACACACATGGAAGTCGTTGGAGAAACAATAGATGACGCAGCAGGAGAGGCGTTTGATAAGGCCGCCAAAGTGTTGGGCTTAGATTATCCAGGAGGACCTTTACTAGATAAATTAGCACAGTCTGGAGATGCAATGAAGTTTAGCTTTCCCATTCCAAAAGTTGTAGGGTTGAATTTTAGTTTTTCAGGATTGAAGACTTCCTTGCTTTATTTCTTACGAGATAGTCAGAAAGTAAATCAGAATTTTATTGAAGAGGAAAGGGCAAACCTTTGCGCCTCATTTCAACACACAGTTGTAACTTATTTATTGAGACAAATTGACCGCGGAAGAGAAGCAACCGGAATGAAACAAATAGCTATATGCGGCGGTGTTTCAGCGAATAGTGAGTTGCGAAAGCAACTTGTTGAATATGGCAAAAAGAATGAGGTTGAAGTATTTATTCCTCCTTTCAAATACTGCACGGATAATGCAGCAATGATAGGCCTAGCAGCACATTTCTTACTTCTCGAAAATCAGATTTCTGATTTGAAAATGGTTCCTTTAAGCAGATATCCGATATAGAATCAATCTTCGTTTACCTCGTTGCTGTATATATTCCCTAAATCTATGCGGAGTTTTCGAATGTACTCTTCCTTCAACCAATCTAAATAGCTTTCTGTGCTTTTTGAAATACAATAGCTGTATTGCTTCATACGGCTCTTAATATCTTGATCTAGAATTTTTAAAAGTTCGAATGCTCTTTCCAAGGTTGGTGCGTTCTCTTGAATAATGGTAGCGTGCTGCTGCATGCTCTTGTCTAGCACACTTTTTCCTTTGCCGCCGAAACGTGTAATGCGCAAATACTCTTCTTTAATATCGAAGTCAATCACTGGAGAAAGAGCGAACATGTCGCGAATTTCCGGTGACATCTCGTATTTCATTTCGCGCGACATTTGCTCGTCGCTGACAATGCTCTCCAGGTAATTGTGCGGATGCGCGAAGATGTCGAACCAATCAATGAACTGCTCCCACAAACCGAATCGCTTGGCGTTATTTCCTAAGTCTATAACTGTAAATTCTTTTTTCTCTTTGAATATACGAGAGCCGCGTCCAATCATTTGATGATAGAGCGTAAGCGATTTGGTTGCTCGGTTAATGATGATTGTTTCAACCGAAGGCTCATCGAAACCAGTGGTTAAAATAGAAACAGATGACAATACAGCGTCTGGTTTGTTTTTAAACCATTCGAGAATTTCTCTACGTTCTTGTTCGTTGTGTGTGTTATCTAAATGACGAATTTCATACCCTTGTTCACGAAACAAATGAAACACCTGTTTTGAAGTATTTATACCGTTGTTGAATATCAATGTCTTTGTTCCCTTTGCTTTTTGCTCATAGGCATACAATAGTTTTTCTTGCATGTACATGTTTCCATAAAGCTTCTCAGAACTGCTAACGGTGTAGTCTCCGGTAATTCCAACTTTCAAAGAATGCAAACT
>CANIBZ010000029.1 GCA_947466425.1 Flavobacteriales bacterium | reverse complement strand
CCTGGAGGACTTTCTTCAGGAACGGTAACTGTTAGCAATCAATTTAGTGCAACATATTTAATGTGGCAGTTTTTTCAGAATTATACCACTGGCTGTTTAACAACTGGAATTGAAAATATCAACGAAAAAAATATTAAAATCGAAGCATTCCCAAATCCATTTTCAGACAAAATCAACCTGACAAACACGACTGGAAAAGAATTTTTCACACTAATTAATTATTTTGGTCAAGTTATTTGGTCAGGAATAAATATTGAGCAGCAGAATTTTTCATACTTATCAAATGGTCTTTATTTCCTAAGAATTGACAATAGGACAATTAAATTAGTGAAACAATGAGAAGAAGGGCAGCACATAACAGCGTGTAAGCAATTCCCATGCGGTAAATAAAGCCTCCATTCACCGCAAAAAACGCGGAGATAATTGCCCATGCGGAGAATAACCCGTACATTCACCGCAAATAATGCGGAGAATAATGAGCTTCATACACCAATTACCCCAGTGGCCTGAGTTCGAATTTGACTCGAAAAAAATCCTACCACTCGTCGGAAGAGTCCGAAACCTGCAAGGACAACTTTCTGGTAAAATGGAAGCTATAGGTTTCAACCTGAAAAATGAAGCCTATCTCGAAGCACTATCGTTAGACGTCATCAAATCAAGCGAAATCGAAGGAGAACTATTAGATCTCGATCAAGTGCGCTCTTCAATTGCACGACGCCTGGGCATGGAGGTTTCAGGAATGATACCCGCCGACAGAGAGGTGGAAGGAGTGGTTGAAATGATGATGGATGCCACACAAAATGCCAAGCAAAAACTCACTTCGGAAAGACTCTTTGGCTGGCACTCAGCTATGTTCCCCTCTGGAAGAAGCGGTATGTATAAAATTACAGTTGGCAACTGGCGCGACGATTCAACGGGGCCTATGCAAGTGGTCTCTGGACCTCTTGGAAAAGAAAAAGTTCACTTTCAAGCTCCTGATTCAAAAAAGATTAAAAGAGAAATCCAAAAATTTCTCACTTGGTTCAATTCAAACTCAAACTTAGACCCCGCAATTCAAGCGGGCATTGCACATCTTTGGTTTGTTACTATTCACCCGTTTGAAGATGGCAATGGAAGAATTACCCGAGCCATTACTGATATGATTTTTTCGCGCTCCGAGACCTCTTCTCAACGCTTCTACAGCATGTCTTCTCAGATCAGATTGGAAAGAAAGAAATACTACGAGATGCTTGAAAAAACGCAAAAAGGAAACCTCAACATTACTCCGTGGATGGAATGGTTTCTTGAATGCCTTGAACGAGCATTAATTTCTTCGGATCAAATAGTCAATAAAGTTCTGCAAAAACATCAGTTCTGGATAGATAGCAAAGAAATCCAATTCAACGAACGACAAACCCTAATGTTAGAAAAACTACTCGATGGATTTACTGGAAAACTGAATTCAACGAAATGGGCTAAAATAAACAAGTGTTCCACCGATACAGCTCTTCGCGACATTCAAGACTTGTTAACCAAAAACATTCTCGAAAAAGAACCCGGTGGCGGAAGAAGCACCAGTTATCAATTAAAATAAAAAAAAGGAAACCACTCTCCCACCCGCTAATGTATTCAATCAACCTGCAGTGATTCACGCAACTTGCAGCCTGCTTCGCAATTAATTTCGCCGAAGGCATTCGTTACAAATTAACATTCGCCCGAAGGGCATTCATCAAAGACATTTTTTGAACCTTTTTCCTGCTATCCGTTCCAAGCTTTTCGCTTCGCTCAAAGGCTTTCCACTGCTATCAGGGGTATGGAAGAATTGTTTTGAATAATTAATTTTCGCTTTCACTTTAATTACCTTTATCTAACCGCAACAAACCTGCGCCTATCGCGCTATAATGACATGTATTGGGTAGCTTTGCAGCGTGTTTAAGTAAGTTAGCGGTAACCTTTTGACGACAGTGCGAAACACAACAGACAATGCAAAAATTTGACTTGACAATTTTTAGAGAGACCAGACTTTACATCGGACTTGCATTCCTTCCTGTCGGACTTTTAGGTTCTATATTTTTAGGTATAGAGTTGGGCGGTTTTGCTTTTGTGATAATTCTACTTGTTCTATTCTTTCTCCTGCTTGGCTATTTCGTAATCGGACACTTGACAATTACCATTGACAATGATGAGCTTCAGTTTCAGTGGACAAAAAAATACTTCTTTAACTTCAAGGACATTGCACCTGTTAGACTTTCGGACATTAACACAATCATTCTTGACAACGGACAATTTCTAAGAAAAATAAAAACCAACGACCGGACAATTCCTATAAACAATAGCAAGATAAAACCTAAAGACGCTTCAAAGTTTATTTATCAGCTGTCTGTTGCGACCAAAAACTATGACGTAAAGAGAATAGACAGTTGGGATGCGTGGGCTTGATTGACAACCAAGTGCTTCAATCCCGATAGCTATCGGGACGCTACTTTCGATTAGCTGACCCGCCGAGTTTGGAAGAAATTGAGTTTATGCCAGGTAAGCAAACGCAAAACGGTAGATGAAAGGCTTTGGCGAGATTGAAAACATGGAAAATCCCCCATTTAATGTCGTGATTTTTGAAAATGACAAAAGTCGAAACTGACTGTTTTTTCTTTAACTTCGATTAATGAAAAAATCTAGTATTAAGCCGCTTGACTTTTTGATTGACAAACTCACAAACTCTATCGAAAACACATCAACTGGAGAAGTATTTGATACAGAAATTGTTCGACTTGGTTTAAAAGATTTGAAACAAATTCATAAAACGGAATGGCAATTTGAGTGGGCAAAAGAGATAAAGGACAAGACTAAAGAAGTTTATAAACTCACAACAGTAAACAACACAACGATCATTCAGGGACTTATTAGTATTGAAGACAAGCAAGACCATATTTTCATGCACCTCATTGAGAGTGCAAACTTTAATAAGAACAAAAACAAAGTTTATTTAGGTGTTCCTGGAAATCTTGTTGCTTACGCTTGCAAAATTTCTGTTGATAAAGGATATCAGGGCTTTGTTGCTTTTGATGCTAAAACAGCATTAATAAAACACTACAAAGAATCGCTTCATGCAACTCATTTCCGAGGGCTAAGAATGTTCATCGAAACCAATGCAGCCATGCGGCTTATTAAACAATACTTTAAATCATAAAAAAATGGGACTAATAAGAGAACCGAAAAATGTAGACTTCACTGTTCAATCTATACCTTGGACAGAAGAAGAACTTATTGACTTCAGAAAATTGATGACAAAATTGAAGGCGAAAAATGTTAGAAAAAAATTACCGTCTGTGAAAACGAGAAAAAAAGTATGAAGTCTATTAAACCAAATCATGTCGTTTTCACAAAACAAGATTTAATAGAACGCGCAGAAATTTCCAACAGACAAATAAAAAAAAGTCACGTATTAACCCAGAAAGAATTGGAGCTTCAATCTAAAAACTGATAATTAATACAGGGCTCTTTTATAATAGCGCCGACTAGACTCAATTATGGGACATATAAAAGAACCTCAAGGTGTAGATTTCTTCGTTGATTCTAGGCCTTTAACACAAGAAGAGAAGCAACAAATCAGTAACGCAATCGCATATTACAAGCGGACAGGAAGAAAAATGCCGACTTCAAAAAATGCTTCATCAAAACGAGCACCTCGGAAGAAAAAAACTCCCATTGTTTAATTTCATTCAAACTCATGATCACAAGTCGATAAATGACAACCAATAATATTTTTAGAAATTTATTTCTTGCGATTATACTCCCAATAGCGCTCGGAATCTTCCAGACAGCCTCCGCCCAAACCAAAATCGAAGGAACGTACGACAGTGCGACGAAGAAATTCATTCCGAAAAACGAAATCTATCGCATTTACGATTTCAGAGATGGATTGGCGAGTTTCCGAACAAACGATAAGAAGGGAATTATTGATACGCTGGGAAATGTAATTGTCCCAATGAAGTACGACGAGATTGAACCTTTCATGGACGGTGTGGCTCGCGTTGAAATTTTCGGTGACTACCCTACCCATTACGGATACATTGACAAACAAGGAAACGAAGTGCTTCCCGTAATTTATACCGATGCAGACGATTGGTTCTACCGCAGTATGCGATTCTCAGATTTGATTGTTGTTGGAATAGATCAGAAATACGGATGCTTCGACAAGAAAGGAAAAAAAATTCTACCGCTGGAATACGGAAGCATTGGAAATTATTCAAGCGGATTAGCAACCATTTACAAAGACGGAAAAATGGGTTGCATTAACAAAGAAGGAAAAATTGTTATTCCAATTGTTTACGACCGAATCAAAGACTTTGGTCCCGAATCATCAGTGGTGCAAAAAGACGGGAAGTGGGGTATCATTGACAAAGAAGGAAAAGAAATTCTTCCCATTATTTACGAAGCCGAAATTCGTTTCAGCGGTGAGGGCGCCATTACCCAATTGAATGGCAAATTCGGAATCATTGACAAATCAGGGAAAATTCTCATTCCCTTTCAGTACGAAAGTATAGCTTACTTCCGTGAAGGATTGGCGCATGCCATTCTGAACGGCAAGCACGGATTCATCAATGAAAAAGGAGAAACCATTATTCCATTCGAATACGACTGGGCGGGAAATTTCAACGAAGGATTTGTCATTGCGAAGAAGGACAACCTTTGGGGACATCTTAACAAAGAAGGAAAAATTATCACTCCCTTTGAATATGAATTAACCGGCGACTTCAACCGTGGACTTTCCAACGTAAAGAAAAATGGAAAGTCAGGAAGAATCAACACTTCTGGAAAAATTGTCCTCCCCTGCAAATACGACGGCATTAACGGTCAGTTCGCCGACGGCAGAATGATCGTGAGCATTAACTTCCCCGAAGGAAGAAAAAAAGGCTTCGTAGATGAGGCCGGCAACGAAGTCATTCCGTGTATGTATTACGACGTAAAAACCTTCTCGGGCGGAAAGGCGCAAGTGCAGAAGGATGCCAATGGCCCTTGGATAACGATTGATGTGAATGGGAAAGAGGTGAAGTAGTAAATTTGTTTTTTTCTGAAATGAACCAAACCATATACTCCGACGACAACCTCAATGAAATTCGAGTTTCAGAAATAACGAAACTCGAAACTGAAATTGCGTTCACGGGTTTGGGAATAAAATATGTGGCTTCGGGGGAAGAGACTTATTACGCGAATGGAAAAAAGTTCATGGTGCGTGAAGGCGAATACATCATTGGCAACGACTTCACCAAGTCTATCGTTCAAATCAATCAAGAAAAAGCTGTAGAGGGATTGTGCATTGACATCTCAACCCAAATTGTTTCCGATGTTGCTGAGTATTACGATCTGCAGGCCTCTAATCTCAAAGAGTTCCTACTCTCCGATCAATTTTTTGTGAACAGATACAACGTGAAAAACACAAGCATCGGATATTCACTTTCAGAGATCAACAAGAAAATTAAAAACGGAAGTTTCGCGAATAGTCTTCAGGAACAAGAACTCTTCTACAGTTTGGCGGAATCGATCATTACCGATCAACGATTCATTTTCGATCACCTGAACAATCTCGACTTCAAGAAGAACATTACCAACGAAGAAGTATTTAGGGCAATTCTTCAGGCGAAAAATTTCATAGACGAGCACATTACCGAGAATCTATCTCTCGACGAGATTTCATTAAACATTGGAATTTCGAAATACCATTTCATTCGCGTATTCAAGCAAGCGTTCGGCGTCTCGCCATACCAATACCAAAAAAGAATTCGACTCGATCGAGCTAAACTGGACATTACAAAAGGAATCAGCATTCTCGAAACAGCCATAAAATATGGCTTTTCAGACGTCCCCACTTTTTCAAAAGCATTTAAGCAGCAATTCGGACAGACTCCCGGCGCAACGCGAATTAGCAATTTTTGACAACTCCGTTTTTTAAATAAAACATTTCTTTGACAAAAATTAGTTTATGCCTCGTTTTATTCTGTCTTTGCTTTTTGGGATTTTATTCTTTCAATCTTCAGCGCAACTTACTCGCAAACCATTACTTGGCGCTCGTATTGAATACGTGAGTGAAAACGCAGTCTCCGGTTGTAAAGTAGTGTCGGTCGTAAGAGGAACCAGCGTTGAATTGAAGCTTCAAGAAAACGACATCATACTTAAAATCGGAGACAAAGATTTTAAGTCTTCGGAAGAATTCACGAAACTTTTTCTCGAATACACACCAGGACAAGAAATTCAACTTTCTGTTCTGCGTGGCAAAAAGAAAATCACGCTGAAAGCCAAAGTCGTTGCTCGTCCATTCGAAACCGACGACAATGCCGAAGTGATATACGACGAAGCAAATTTCAGAGGTGGACAGTTGCGCGTGATCATTAACAAGCCCTTCAAAGAAAATAAAATGCCCGCCATGTTATTTGTTCCGGGATACACGTGCAGTAGTATTGATGAGCTCACGAATGACCATCCGTATAAGCGGATTATAGATGCTTACGTAGATGCGGGATACACCACAATGCGCATTGAAAAAAGTGGATTAGGCGATAGCAAAAACACACCTCCATGCGAGTCTTGTGATTTAATGGATGAGATTGAAAATTTCGAAGTTGGATTGAAAAAACTGAAAACACTTCCATACGTAGACACCAATCAGATCATCATCGTTGGTCATTCCATGGGAGGAATTATTGTTCCCGCGATTAGCGCTAAAAATAACGTTGCTGGAGTAGTCGTTTATGGAACCACCGCTAAATCTTGGTTTGAATATCAATTGGAAATGTATCGCGTTCAAAACGCATTGGCGGGAATGAATCCCATTGAAGTGGAGCAATCTGTTGTTGAGCAATACGATTTGAATTACAGGTATTTCGTTCAGAAGGAAAGTCTTGAAGAAATGGCCAAAGATGCAAAAGCAGATTCTGTTTTAAGAAGTGTTTGGGGATATGATGGAAAAGGAAAGATCTATGATCGCAACGCTGAATACTGGAGACAAATACAAGACTATCCGCATCTGGAAAATTGGAAGAACACAACAGCAAAAATTTTGGTTCAATTCGGAGAATCCGATTTCCAAGCCTTTTCGAAAGCCGACCACCAACAAATCGTGAACACCGTAAACCACTTCCACCCCGGAAATGCCACGCTCATCACCTACCCTTCAACAGACCACTACTTCGCGAAATCGGGCACAATGCAAGAAGCATATGACAAATTTGCGAATGGAAAAATTCAACAACTGTTCGATGAATACAACAACGAAGTTGGCCTGTCTGCTGTAAGATGGAGTAATGCAGTGCTTTCAAAGAAAGATGCAGAAATACTTCCGGAAAAAGGATGGGAAAAACTCAACACAGAGCGCTATCCAGGAAAACAAGATGACATTGCTTTCATCAATGAAAAAGAAGGTTGGTATGTTAACGGTTATGGAAGTATTTATCACACTTCCAACGCCGGTGAAACCTGGGAAAAACAATTGGAAAAGAAAGGAACGTTCTTCCGTTGCATTTCCTTTGTTGACAGTTTACGTGGATTTGCAGGAACCGTCGGGACAGATTATTTTCCGAACGTAACGGACACCATTCCGCTTTATGGAACAAGCGATGGAGGCAAAACCTGGAATCCGGTTTCGTATTCTGGTCCTTATGTGAAAGGATTGTGTGCTTTGGATATCGTGAAAGAGCAATACATCAATCACGGGAAAACCGATTATAAAATTCACATCTACGGAGTTGGTCGCGTTGGAAGTCCGGCCAACATGATGGTATCGCACGACGGAGGTGTAACATGGTCATCGAGCAGCATGAACAAAGACTGCAAAATGCTCTTCGATATTAAAATGTTCGACAAGAACACCGGCTTTGCGTGTGCTGCTTCAGATGAAGACATGGAAAAATCAAATGCACTCATATTAAAAACCATTGACGGCGGAAAATCATGGAAAAAAGTTTATCAATCCGAACGTCCATTTGAATGCACCTGGAAGGCCTCGTTTCCAACAAAGGAAGTTGGCTATGTTACCATTCAATCTTACAATCCCGACTCCAATGTAAAACAACAACGTATTGCGAAAACTATTGACGGGGGAAATACATGGAATGAAATCAATTTGGTGGAAGATGCTGGAGCAAGAGAATTTGGCATTGGGTTTATTGACGAAAACCATGGCTTTGTGGGAACAATGAACAGTGGTTACGAAACCAAAGACGGTGGAAAAACGTGGACTCCAGTGAACCTTGGAAAAGCTTGCAACAAGATCAGAATTTATAAAGATGCCAATGGGAAGGTCTATGGGTATGCGATCGGTGTTGATGTAATGAAAGGAGTGTTTGAGTAACAAATTGAGAAGTTAATCGTCACTATTAAAAGAACTATTAATTTAAAGAATATGAAAAGTCGATTTCTCCTCGTGCTTGCTTTACTACTGAGCATCCACCAACTCATCGCTCAAACTACAGCGTCTCAAAAAATGGATGAGTTCTTAGAAAAAAAAGCAGATGCTTTTAATACATCTTATGAAAATAAAGATGTAAAGACATTCAGCGCCTTGCTTTCTGAATATCTCTCGATTTACGAAAAGTTATCTGAAGACGAGAAAAAGCAAAACTCCTACATACTCAACAATATCTATTACACGCTTTCTTGCACTTACTCTCTGTTAAACAATAAGCCATCAGCGCTGACGTACTTAAAAAAAGCAATTGATGCGGGTTATAATGATTATGGACACGTGCAGAATGATACTGACTTGGACAACATTAGAAACGAAAAGGAATTCGTTGAACTCAATAAAAAACTCAAGAAAACGGGTGACTACCTGAGCATCTTAAAAAGAGCCAATGCTTATAATCTTTCAGACAAAAGAACGATCCCTGAATTTACCTATCAAGCAAGCGATAATCCCAATTTGGTGGAATTGCGTAAAGGATTCAATCTAGATAGCATAGCAGGACAGGGAACGGATGTATTGAAAATTTTAAACCTGATGCATTGGGTCCACGATTTAGTTCCACACGATGGAATGAATGGAAATCCGGAAATGAAAAATGCAATGAGTATGTTAGAGGTCTGCAAAAAAGAAAGTAGAGGATTAAACTGCAGAGGGCTTGCATTGGTTTTGAATGAATGCTATTTGTCTTTGGGCATTAAATCGAGAGTTGTTACGTGTTTGCCAAAAGACAGCCTGAAGGTTGACCAAGATTGCCACGTAATTAATTCCGTTTATTCTGAATCGCTTAAAAAGTGGATTTGGATTGACCCCACATTCGATGCTTATGTAATGAATGAAAAAGGAGAACTGTTGAGTATTGAAGAGGTTCGAGAGCGTCTGATCAGTGACAAAACCCTCATTCTAAATCCAGATGCCAACTGGAACAACAAGAGCACACAAACCAAAGAAGACTATCTTGAAAATTACATGGCCAAAAATCTATATATACTCGAGTGTCTATCTACCAGCGAATACAATATGGAAACAAGTGCAGAAGGAAAAAATTTCAATTATATCAAGCTTCTTCCGTTGGACTATTTTGAACAAACCCCTGATAAAACCGAAGAAAAAGGAGAAAAAAGCAATACGCTTTGGATTACCTACAAAACCAATAACCCGAATTTATTTTGGGAGCATTAATCCTGTTAAACCTTTTGATAAATTTGATAAATTATATCAATTAGAAAATAATTAATGAAAACAAAACTAACCTTCCTGATTCTACTGATTTTTTTATCAATTAGCAGTCAGGCGCAATTACTCTATAAAATCGAAGGCAAAGGCCTTCAAAAACCAAGTTATATCTATGGCACGATTCACATCATGCCGAAAAAACAATTTGTAATTTCTGAGTCTATAACTACCGCGTTAAAGGAATGCGAAACTCTCGTTATGGAAGTAGATATAAACATGGATTTAAAGACACAAATAGATGCAGCACAACGTTCTCTGTTGCCCGACGGAAAGACAATTGCGGATATCACCTCTGTTGAAAACGCAAAGAAAATAAGACAATTCTGCATGGACAGTTTACACTGGAAGGAATCAAAGTATACGAGAATGAGCAGACTTACTCCGTTCTTTCTAACCTCTGTGATACTGCAAGATTTGATAGGCAAATCAAAAAGTTTTGAGGTAGAGCTGAACAAGCTTGCCGAAAAGAATAAGATGACGACACTGGGTTTAGAAACTATTCAGTTGCAAATGGATCTTGTTAATGACGTTCCATACGACGAACAAATAAAATTGCTTTTGGAAGGACTCACGACAAATAACAGCGAATACAACAACATGCTAGATTGTTATTTAAAAAAGGAAATAAATAAATTAGGAGAATTAATGAACGATGCTGAACTCTCCCCTGAATTCTATTCTAACTTCCTTGTAAAACGAAATCAAAATTGGCTGCCATTAATTTCCAAATTGGCTCAGGAGAAACCCATTTTCATTGCTGTTGGAGCCGGTCATTTACCCGGAGAACAAGGTGTTTTGAAGCTACTACAGGGGGCGGGGTATACTGTAACGCCAATTAATTAAAACGACATGATATTTGGAATGAAGGTTTCTAGAGCGTGGGATAAGTACTTGACTTTTTTGAACTTTAAAGCAACTTAATTGTCTTAAAATTGTCTAACTGCATGGCTAGACACAATTACGAACCAACCCATGTTACATCTACGTTATGAGTAGTGCAAAATTTGGCTTTCTTATTCATCAAAGGAAAAAACTTTTTTGCTTATTCCTATATTTCAGTTTGGGCGCGTTCGCTACTCAGTCAAACGCACAGGTCCTTGATTATTACTACATTTTTCAATCGACGGATACCTACACAGAAATTACCAACGATGTAACTCTTTTTTCTGGAACTTTCGACGACGGAGTGTCTGCCGCAGTTCCAACGCTTCCCGTTACCATGGGCGTGGAGGCGCACACTACATTGTATGTCAGCACCAACGGATTCATGACGTTGAGCACTGCTCCTACTGCTAACAACTACGATCCACTTTCGCAAGGCATTTCCGCTTCGGTCATTGCGCCCTTCGCAACCAACTTGGAGGGAGTAAATGCATCTTCAAAAATAAGCTACTCCATGGACTTTCAAGGTATACGTGTGCAATGGAAAAACGTACGACGAGTTGGATATCCGGGGGAATCTTTTTCCTTTCAAGCACGAATAATAAACCAAGCCTACTCAGGATTTGGATTTGGAAGCATCTCCTTCATTTACGGAGATTTTCAAGGTGTGGCAGAACCAAGCACTCCCGTGCATGTTGGCATACGCGTAGGTTCGGGAAATGCCTCCTCTACCTATTCAACAAGAGCTGTTGACCCAGGAGCGAGTTGGAACGCTGCCCTATTCGGTCCCTCCTCAGCTTCGACCTGTGCCTTCCCTTCCAGCAATACTCCCGATGGCATTCCTGCTCCAGGAATGAAACACGAATGGTTTTTGAATACAGGGTACCAAGGAATTACGAATACAGACGTTTCCCCTCTCTGCAACGGTTCAGGCAATGTTGTGATATACTCCAATTACGACGGTGGCACACTCAATATAAATGTTGACCAGAATATTCCTAACTTGAAAATAGGTATCTGCACCTACGAGCCCGTGCAGGTAAATATTACAGGACCATTTGCGGGGAATGTGACGAACGTCATTTACGCCGGTTTCAATTCTTCTGCAGGCAACAACAACTGCGGGCTGGGCATTCCGACCACATCCATTTCCGGCGTAGCCCCTTCAATAACACAAATACTCACAGCCCCACAGGTAGGCTATGAACCCTTACATGCAAATGGTTCAGGCGGCTGGGGCGGCCCTTTCAGCGGTCCAGGTCTTATGGTTGGGGTAAGTGGTCAATGTGACACACTTTATGTGGCTGGCGGAGGAAACACTCCCGATGAAGTCGTGTATTATTTTCTCACTGCCTTTAACGACGATCTACTCTTTCACCACACGCAATACCAATGCTGGCTCTCAGAAACCTACAACATCTCAGATGGGGGTACCTGTTGCATAAATCCCTTGGTGCCTGCGTGGTCGATTGAAATGCCCAACGATACTACCTTGTGTTACGGTGAGTCCTTAACCCTTGGTCCAATTGAAAATGTAAACGGACAAGCACCGTTTACTTACGAATGGACCCTCAACAACGGTGTAGTTTGCTCAGATGCTTCTTGCACTATTGTAGCAACCGAAGATGGGCAAGCTTGTGTAACTGTGACCGATGCTAATGGTCAAACACTTTCAGATTGTTTTAGCGTATCTGTAGACCCGCAAGTATTGATAGCCCTCAGTGTTTCAGATACTGCACTCTGCATGCCTGCGCAATTCATATTGTCAAACGACACAGACCCGAGCACGTTTACTTCAGAGCAATGGACAATAAACGGAGCACCCTACTCCAATCTGAACACTGTAACCTTCGTGCCTGATCAGCCCGGTGCATTCGATGTTATGCTGGAAGTATCCACCGCCAACGGGTGTGCCTACGATACGCTAATCAACAATTACATAGCCTCTTTTCCGCAACCCCAAGCCAATTACACAACCGATCCGCTGATTTTATATCCCGACAATACAGACATTACGCTCATTGATTTATCGTCTGGAAACATTGAATCCTGGTTGTGGACAATCTCATTGCCTTCTGAAGAAATTGTTAGCACGGACCAGAGCCCTGAAGTAAGCCTCCCTGCTAATTTCGAAGGAACATACCCCATACAGTTGGAGGTCACCACTGCAGAAGGTTGTATAGATTCCACCAGCGGGTTAATCATCATTAACGAGTTGTTTAATCTATATGTACCCAACGCATTCACTCCAAATGACGATGGTCTCAACGATGTTTTTCAGGTGGAAGGAACAGGGATAAATGCTTCGAACTTTCAACTTGATATTTTCAATCGTTGGGGAGAAACCGTTTTTTCGAGTACTGATCCGCAACAAGCCTGGACCGGCGGTGCGAATGGAAGCAGCTACTACTGTCCTAACGGAGCCTATACCTATTGCATTTCAACTTATTCATTGAATTCGGGAGAACGATTCGAATACAGAGGGTCTGTTTCAATTATACGCTAAAAGATTGTTATGAAGATTCTCATTTCCACCCTCAGCTTCGTGCTTCTTTCACTTGCGCTTGTTGCCCAAAAAGAAGCGAATGTTTGGCACTTCGGCTATGGCTATGGTCTTGACTTCAACTCGGGTGAAGCTGTTCAGATAACAGGAGCCATGTCATCCGTTGAAGGATGCACCGCCTATTCTGATTCAACTGGCAACCTACTTTTTTACTCCAATGGCGGAGGACGCCTTCCGGAGCTTGGTCAGGATCCTGGACACATCTGGAACCGAAACCATGAAGTGATGTACGACATGCAAGGAACCGAAGGCGGAGGTTTTAGCGCGGCGCAATCCTCAGTAATCATACCAGCACCGGGCGAACCAAATGTGTATTACCTTTTTACTATCGATGAGATTGAGCATTACGTAGATGCTACTCCGGAAGTTTTAGCTGCGGAACCCAATGGACGCGGGTTTCGTTACTTCAAAATAGATATGACCTTAAACAATGGCCTTGGCGGCGTAGTGGAAGCAGATGTTCAAGTCTATGATTATTCCCAAGAAGGTTTGTGTGCCATTCGCCATGCTAACGGAACCGATTATTGGATACTCATCAATCAAGGCACTGAAGGTATTGGGGTGTACAGTGTAACCTCCGCGGGTGTTACTCTCTCTTCGGTTTTTGAAACCGCAACGCCTTTGACGGGCACCATCAAAGCCTCTCCCATTTCGGGTAATCCGGAACCACTAGTTCTCGCTGTTTACAGCAAAGTTGTAACCTCTGGCGGTCTGTTGTTGGGGTTCGATTTAAACACCGGTGTGTTGCATGATCCGGAACTATTGCCCTTCGTAGGTTCTGAAGCTTTTGAGTTTTCTCACAGCGGCCAATACATCTACGCCACCTCCACAGGTCTTGGAACTGGCACACAGCAATTGGTACGCTACAATTTAGAAAGTGCGTTTGAACAAGGAATTAGTGTTGCCTCAACACAAGAGGTGATTGCACCGGAAGTCACAGCATATTATATGCAAATGGCGCCGGACATGAACATCTATTACAGTTGGTTCGATTTCTCTGGTGTTACCCACCTTGGATCCATCAACTGTGCAAATACCGATTCACCAACGGTTACACCCGAAGTGTTCAGTTATAGCGGGGGCTTTGAAAATTTATTTGTTTCGCTTCCCAATTTCCCATCATGGATTTTTTACAGTCCGTATATCGATTTCATTGAGTGGGGTCCCGACACCGTGTACCTCTGTGCGGGCGACTCGATTATACTCGATGCCGGCGTTGGCGATTACTGGGAATGGGGCGGCGATTGCTTCAGCGGTCCTGAAAGCACTTGGCCCGACAACAGCACGCGGTACTTCACCGTAACACAACCCGGAACCTATGTAGCCTGTGTAAATGGCCCCTGCTCAAACGGCAGTGGAGCCGGTGGTTGCGCATCTTCCGATCAAATCACTGTATTGCCTTGTGCAACAAATCCAAACATCTCATGCGACCTATTCAGCTTACCCGATTCGTTGCAAGTATGCGCCGGTGATACCCTGCAACTTGAAGCAGACCTCAGTCAAATAGCTACATACTCGGGACTTCAATGGTTAGGAGGTGGAACATTCATTCCTTCCAGTACGGTTGCACAACCTCTTTATGTTCCTTCGGCACAAGAAATAAATGCCGGTTTTGCTAATTTAACTCTACAGGTTTTCTTACAGGAAACAAATTCCGTAGGCGGAAACTTCCTCGCCTACGATCACAGCGGTGATGATATTATTTTCTATACGAACACCGCAGACGGCAGCGTAAATATTATTCAAAGTAACACAGGGAACGATTGGACAGCCATGGGCTTCCGCACTGCAACCAACACATTGTATGGAATCTCCAATATTGTTACGGCGCCTGCCCTATCGTCTGTTGACATTAACACGGGAACAGTCACTCCAATATTTACCTACACCAACAATCAATTTTACGCAGGAGACTACGACAATGTTAACGATCTGTTTTACGTCATTGGAATTCCAGAAATAAATAGCGGCGAACCATTGGCTCAAACGCTTTACACCATAGATGTCAATACCGGAGCTCTTAACGCCATTGGTGATTTGAACTTGCTCGCCCTTGACAATTTCTTTGTTGCAGGAGGTGATGGTATAAACGGGCTAGCCTACGACCCTTCACTCAATGTCTTGTGGGCGACAACAACGAACGGGGAATTGTTTGAAATTAATACCACCACAGCTGAAGCGGTTTCAGTAGGTAGTACTGTTGCGGATTTAAGAGGACTTGCTTACGATTACAATGCGAATGAATTGTGGGGTATTAGTACAAACGGTACGCTCTATCATATCGATAAGTTCACAGGTAATTTAATTGAACAAGTGGTTAGCCAAGAACCTTTGGGTTTTGTAACTACCCTGACCTACGCTCTTCCCACTAATGGATCTGAGACAATATGCGCCGACATTGCAACCGTTGTTATTCATAACGGGAACACGCTCAACCTTGGCAATGACGCCACTTTGTGCGACGGAGAATCTATCACGCTAACAGCAACAGGATTTGACGCCTACACCTGGCAAGATGGAAGCAACGGTGAAAATTTCACAGTGAATGAAAGTGGGGTGTACACTATTGAAGTCGTTGACGCCTTTGGTTGCAGTTACAGCGATTCCATAACAATCACAGTAAATGATGCTCCGAACGCTTCATTCAACGCCAACCCGCAGCCTGCAACAATCGAGAATACGGAAATCACCTTCACCTCAACAAGTACTGGTAATCCTTCCACATACAACTGGAGTTTTGAATTCGGGTCACCCAATACATCTTCAGTAGAAAATCCAATAATCAATTTCCCGGCAGTACCCGGCAATTATGCAGTCTCGTTAATCGTCGAAAACCAAAACGGTTGCATTGATACACTTAACACTTTCATTCAAATAGATGGAGCAGGAAACTTAACGCTTCCAAATATTTTCACTCCCAACGGCGATGGCGAAAATGACAGTTTCCTTCCTTTCGAAGAGTTTCCCGGAAGATGGCAACTCACTGTTTTCAATCGCTGGGGCACAGAGGTCTTCAATACGAACAACATAGCCCTAGGTTGGAACGGAGGAGATTGTATTTCTGGAACCTACTATTGGATCGTTGAACCTCTTGAAGGACAGCAAGGTGAAGGCAAGTCTGGATTCGTGATGTTACTGAGGGATTAGGGCCTATGCCCCTTTCGCTTCGCGAATCTTACACCCCGTGTATCTTTCGTTAACGAATCTTTCGCAAAGCGAATCTTTGCTTCGCAACCTAAGCTCCGCTTTAGTATCTTCGCTAGCGGTATTTCAAACCATATTTAACACATGAAAAAAGTAACTCTCTTTGTTGCTCTGCTCTGCTCTTTCGCGGCGCAAGCGCAAAACATTAAATTCATTGAATACGATTTGCCAAACGGCTTGCACGTTATTCTTCATGAAGATCACAGCACCCCTATCGTAGCCGTTACCGTGCTTTACCACGTAGGTTCGAAAAACGAACAAGTAGGTAGAACAGGTATGGCGCACTTCTTCGAACACTTGTTGTTTGAAGGTTCTGACAACATTGGTCGCGGAGAATACGCGAAATATGTTGAGAACGCGGGTGGCGGACTAAACGCAAACACAACTCAAGACCGCACCTTCTACTACGACCTTATGCCAAGCAATCAGCTCGAGTTAGGCCTTTGGTTAGAAAGCGAACGCATGCTTCACGCGAAAGTGGAAAACAAAGGAATTGAAACACAACGCGAAGTTGTGAAAGAAGAAAAACGTATGCGTTACGACAACCAACCGTACGGAAGCCTTCTTCCTGAAGCGTTGAAACACGCCTACAAAAAACATCCTTACGCTTGGTCTCCAATCGGAAGTATGGAAGACTTGAACGCTGCGAAAGACGAAGACTTCGTGAACTTCTACAAAACATTTTACGTTCCAAACAACGCCGTTCTTTCGCTAGCTGGAGATATGAACGTGGAAGAAACGAAGAAGCTTATCGCGAAATACTTTGGCGATATTCCAAAAGGAACAAACGCAATCCCACGTCCAACCGTGAAAGAAGACATCAACACCGGCGAAGTTCGCGATACCATTTATGGAAAAGACGAATTAGCTATGATTGTTCAAGCTTACCACATTCCTGCGCAAGGAACGCCTGAGTTCTATGCTGTAGATATGTTAAATACCTTGCTTTCAAACGGAGAAAGCTCTCGCTTGAACAAATCCATGGTAGACGAACAACAACTTTCGTTGTACTGCGGCGCTTTCACCTTCAACCTTGAAGATCCGGGATTGACGCTTGCATTCGGATTAACCAACATGGGTGTAGACCCAAAGACGTTGGAAGACGGAATGAACAAAGAGTTCGACAAAGTGAAACAAGAATTGATTACCGAAAAAGAATTCGAAAAATTGAAAAATCAAATCGAAAGCGCCTTCGTTTCAACTAACAGTACCGTTGCCGGAATTGCTGAAAGCCTTGCGAACTACTACACCTACTACGGAAACGCGAATTTGATCAATACTGAAATTGAACGTTACATGAAAGTGACTCGCGAAGACATGATGGCCGCAGCGCGTAAATACTACACCGCAGAAAATCGCGTGGTGTTGTATTTCTTAAACGATCCAAAACTTTCTGCTAATTAAGAATCGAACGAAAATGAAATTCATATATACACTTCTTGCCGCATTGCTTGTTTCTACAGCCATTGCGCAACCCTCAAAGAAAACAACTCCGAAAGCAACTCCGCTCGACAGAAGCATTGTTCCTCAGCCCGGTCCTGCTCCGAAAATTCAAATCGGAAAAGCAACTTCATTCAAACTAGAAAACGGAATGAAAGTGATTGTGGTGGAAAACCACAAGCTTCCGAACGTGACCTATTCACTTTCGTTAAACCTTACTCCGATTGCAGAAGGAAACAAAGCCGGATACATTTCTATTGCAGGAGATTTACTTTCTGCCGGAACAACTACAAAGACAAAAGGACAAATAGATGAAGCCATTGATTTCATTGGTGGGCAGCTTTCTACTTCTGCTTCAAGCGTTTCAGGTTCTTGCTTAAGCAAGCACAGCGAAACCTTGCTTGCACTTATGCAAGATGTTCTTTTACATCCAAGTTTTCCAGAAGAAGAATTGGAGAAAACAAGAAAGCAAATGATCTCTGCATTGGCTAGCGAAAAGACCGATCCGAATGCAGTATCCGATAAAGTTGGAAACGTGGTGCGTTACGGTGTTCGTCACCCTTACGGAGAATTCGCGACAGAAAACACATTGAATAACATTAAGCGCGAAGACTTAATGGGTTACTACCAAACCTACTTCTCGCCGTTGGTTGCTACACTAGTTGTTGTTGGAGATGTTACCCCAGAGCAAGCGTTGACTTCTGCGAAAAAATATTTCGGTGAGTGGACAGGCAATGCGGTTCCTGTTAGAACCTACCCTGCTCCTGCTGAATTGAAAGCCAATCAAGTGGCGTTCGTGGCAATGCCAGGTGCGGTGCAGAGCGTTATAGATGTGACTTACGCAATACCGTTGAACATTACCTCTTCAGATTATTTAGCTGCAACGGTATTGAATAATATTTTAGGTGGAAGTGGATTTCAAACACGCTTAATGCAAAATCTTCGTGAAGATAAAGCGTATACTTACGGTGCTTATTCTTCCATGAGTCCAGACGATGTAATTGGAAACTTCAGCGCAGGGGCTAGCGTTCGTAACGATGTTAGCGATAGCGCCATTGTTCAATTGTTGTTCGAAATGGATCGCTTATGCACTGAAGCTGTTTCTGCTGAAACATTGAAATCTGCGAAAAGCATTATGTCTGGAGCATTCGCTCGCCGACTTGAAAACGCTGGAACGGTTGCACAGTTCGCTTACAACATTTCAAAATACAACTTGCCTGCCGACTACTACGAAACATATCTCGAGCGTTTGAACGCCATTACTGCAGAAGATGTTCAAGCTGCTGCAAAGAAATACTTGAAGGCAAACAACTGTTACATTTCTGTAGTTGGAAATAAAGATGTTCTTGAAAAGTTAAAGCCGTTCAGCAAGAATGGAGAGGTGATGCAATTCAACACCGATGGAAGCGTTTCGAAAGGAATTATTCCTCCCGCTGCTGGAGTTACCGCTGCTACTGTTGTTGAAGCCTACTACGCTGCAAACGGTGGAAAAGACAAATTCAAGAAAGTAAAATCGTTGAAGCAAGAAGGAAAGATGAGTGTAATGGGAACTTCTATTAACATGGAAACCTTAACCCTCGACAACAAAATGCTTCGTGTGGAAATGAGCATGGGCCCTATTAAAGTTTCAACTCAGATTTTCGACGGAACGAATTTAGTGGTGAAGTCAATGGGCAAAGAAGCGCCAGTTGAAGCATCAGATATTTTGAAAGCGAAAATGGAAGCCGACTTCTTCGTTCGTGATCACATGGCTGATTTCGGACATTCGTTAAACCTTGCAGGAAGTATCATGCGCAACGAGAAAGAAGTGTATATACTTGAGACCTTAGACGAGAAAAAGAAAGTGGTGAAGACCGAATATTTCGACAAAACCTCTGGACAATTGGTTTCAATATTAGAGTCGAAGGAAACCGAGCAAGGTCCAATGACTTCTGAAACTAACATCAAAGAATTCATGACCGTGGACGGATTGACTTTCCCGAAAACCATTCAGTTGAATGCAGGCGGACAAGTGCTTGACATTGCAATGGAGAAAATTACTATCAACGGAAAAGTGAGCAAGAAAGCCTTCAAGGTAGACTAAATGACTTCAATGAAAGAGAACACCAATTGCATTGTATCGCTCGAACGCGCTTCTATTTTTCAAGGAAAAATATGTGTGTTGGAAGATATAGACTTCGAAGTATTCGACGGTGAATTCGTTTTCCTTATTGGTAAAACAGGAAGTGGAAAATCGAGTTTATTGAAAACGCTTTACGCCGACATTCCGTTGAAAAACGGAAAAGGTCAAGTGTGCAACGCCGATCTGCGAAAGCTCACGCTGAAGCGCATTTCAGAACTTCGTAGAAAATTGGGGATCGTTTTTCAGAATTTCGAATTGCTTACCGACCGTTCGGTTTCAGACAATTTAGAATTTGTTTTGCGTGCAACAGGATGGAACAAAAGTTCCGCCATTCACAGTCGCATAGATGATGTGTTGGAACTCGTTGGACTTTCAGAAAAGAAACAAAAAATGCCATTTGAATTGAGTGGTGGAGAACAACAACGCTTGGCTATTGCCCGAGCGTTGTTGAACTCGCCGCATCTCATTATTGCCGATGAGCCTACTGGAAACTTAGACCCTTCCACCGCAAAAGGCATTTTAGATTTATTGAAAATGATTAGCGAAGGCGGAACCGCTGTTGTAATGGCTTCGCACGATTACGATGCCATGCGCAAATACAGCTCGCGCATTGTTCTGTGCAAAGGAAAAAAACTTGTAGAAGCTCCGCGTCCAGAAGAAATAGAAGAAGCCATCGCCTAACGCTTCCGTATGCAATGCACCGTTGTTATTCCAACCTTTCGTGACGCACGCATTTCGCAAGCCATCGATAGCATTGCTTCTCAAAAGAATATTCAACTTGAAGTTGTAATTGTAGACGGAGCGAATGAACCCGAAACGTTTCAATCGCTTCCAACTTATTCCTTCCCCCTAACCTTCATTCACGAAAAAGACAACGGCGTTTACGATGCCATGAACAAAGGCATTGCTGTGGCGAAGGGAACCTGGATTTACCTCTTGGGAAGCGACGATGTGTTGGCGAATGAAAACTCGCTTTCGAATTTAATTTCTCGCGGTGCACAAGCAGACCTGGTCTTTGGTAACGTTGAAAACACGGGGCTTTCACACAGTGCCACTACGAAAATTCACATCCCTTCATTTCCAAATAGAATGATCTGGAAGCACACGCTTCATCAACAAGGTGTGCTCTATAGACGCGCGTTATTTCAAGAACGAAACTTCAACACATCGTACCAAATCCTGGGCGATTACGAGTTTCATTTCCACCTAAAAAATAAAAATATTAAGGTGGAATATGTGAATGAAACCGTGGCGCGTTGCGATGCAAACGGACTTTCAAAACGGTACGTTTGGAAATTGTATGCGGAAGAAATTCGGTTGAAGAACGAATACTTGAACGCTCTTCAAATGCTTGTTGCTGTTCCGTTTATTGTTGCGAAATACGTCTTCAAAAAACTTACGAAGTAAGCGACTTCACACGGTGACCTTGCGGCGCATCCATAAAGTGCTGAATGAATCCTGCGCTCAACTCAGATGTGTTCAACGGAATCAACCGATCTTTCAAATCATCTACAGACGAAATGGTATCTATGTGCTCATTAATAAATCCGTAACCTTTCGGAAGTCCATCTTCAACCAAAACAAAAACAAATTCGCTGCTGTCTCTTCCCCGGTGCGTAAGTATAGCATGTTGTGGGTTGAAGGCCGTTTTCATGGCCGCTACCATGCGTTCGTTGTGTTCTTCAAGACTAGTCAATTCCTCTTCGCTAAACATGCCGATGGCTTTCAATGAAAAGCCGTGGTAACTGCAAAATTTAACCAACCATTTATTGGCCTGTGGTAAGGTTGGAAAAATACGCAAAGGCGTTTTTTGTCCAGACAACTGCGCAGCCATCAAACGCAAATAACCTTGTTGATCTTCGAATTGAAACAATCCAACTTTCGGACGTTTCTTCTTTTGTGCAGCGTTGTGTTTCGGAGCGTGTAGACGAATCTCTTGGTCTTCCAACAGAAATGCCACCAATTCGGAAGAAGTCTCTACGTAATCGATGTGATGAACTTCATTCGAAAATGAAATCTTCTTTTCCGTTTCTCCGTTTTGAAAATGCTCTTTGATGCGTTTGCGAATGTTCTTCGCTTTGCCAATGTATATAGGCGTTCCCTTGTTGTCGCGCATGTAATACACGCCCGTAGCTTTGGGAAGCTTGTCAATGGTATCTTCCGGAAGGTGATGCGGCAAATACGCTTCAGCGCTGCCTCTGCCTAACATGGCGTTCACACCGTCTAGTCCAATCTCTTCAATAACCTTATCGAACAACTCCGCAGTAGCCTTCGTGTCGCCCATGGCGCGGTGTGCGCTGGCGTTGGTAATGTTCAGTTCGCGACACAAATTGTCTAGTCCGTAACGCGTCATGTTTGGAAACGCTTTGCGCGCCAAACGAATGGTGCACAAACGCTGGGGTGTCCAAGCATAACCAATGGCATTGAACTCTTGCTTAATGAAATTGAAATCGAAACTCACGTTGTGCGCCACGAATACCGTGTCTTTCAGCAGGTCGTAGATTTCATCGGCAACGTCTTCAAAAACCGGAGCCCTCTTAAGCATGGCATCTGTAATACCGGTGAGTTGCACTACAAAAGGAGGAAGCCTTTTTTCAGGATTGATAAGGGTTTGGTACGCATCCACGACCTTTTCTCCGTCGTGAAGTAGAATAGCAATTTCTGTTATGCTACCTTGCTCAGCCCTACCGCCGGTCGTTTCAATATCTGTAATGGCGTACAACATCTTTTCTCCGTGGGTTCGAATTTCGGCTTATTTTTGAAGACTATCACCCATTGTTATGAAAAAAAGTTTCTTGTTCATATCTCTCTGCTACCTAGCAGTAGTGTTTACCCAATGCAGCGCTCAGGATCGCGACGAGCGGAAAGGCTTTCGTTTCGGACTGAACATGGGCATGTACTTTCCATCGAAGGTTTCCGCGAATTATTACAACGGAAGTGGTTTTTACAGCAACAGCATTGACCCTAACGGGGTGCGTATGTATAGCATTGAAGACCGATTGAACCTTACTCAGCTCGAAAGACAATACATTACCACCTATTACAACGCAACAGGTTTTCAATTTCCGTATGACGCTTATCCAACGGCTATGCGCTACAGCGGCGGCTTCAACCTTGGTCTTCAAACCGCTTATGACTTCAACAATAAATCTTCCTTAATTTTCGACATGAACGTTTGTAAAGTGAAGTCGTACGACAGATTCACCATGCAAATGATTGGCACTTCTGCGCAGGTGAACGGGCAAAACGACATTCGTATTTTTAATATTGAAGGAAACGAGCAGCGCTTGAACTTGGCATTGGGCTATCGCACAGGCTGGGCGTTAAGCGGAAATGGATTGTACTTCATGCAATTTGGCGGAAGCATGTTGGGAACGAAAGTCGTGAATAACATTGCGCACGTGGCAGACCGCAATTACGACCTCATTATTGGAGCTGTGAATCCGGCACAAATGACTACCTACCGTCCACAAACCGGAATTGGCTTCGGTTATTATTTCAGCACAGGATTCTTCCTTCCACTTGGAGAACACAAAAACGCAGAGCTTTCGCTTGGTTTTTCGAAGGACAAGATTATTCTGAATATGAATGAATTCAAGGGTTGGAATAAAATGCTAACCTTTTGTTTCTCTATTTAAGTTGAAACGAATCGGCGTCGTTTAGCGCGGGAAACTTCTCGCGGAAGGCATTCAATTCCTCCAACGACAGTTCATCTGTAAGTTCCCCTCTGTAATTCACAATGGCCGAATCGCCGCTGTAGGCGTGTCCGTTTCCGTCTTCTCCAATGCGATTCACACCAATAACATAAGCCACGTTTTCTATGGCGCGTGCTTTCAATAACGTCTTCCAAACTTCAGCGCGAACGCTTGGCCAATTCGCTACATATATCATCAGATCAAATTTCGGAATTCCGTTTATCACTTCATTTCGCGTCCACACGGGAAAACGCAAGTCGTAACAAATGTTCAGCAAAATATTCCATCCGCGCCATTCCACTAGGCATTGCTCCTGCCCTGCTTCGTAGTGTTTGTGTTCTCCGGCGAAGGAGAACAAATGACGCTTGTTGTACGTTGAAACTTCTCCGCTTGGACGAACAAAGAACAAACGGTTGTAAGCCTTTCCCTCCTCACATACAGAGAGACTTCCAACGATAGCGGCATTCAATCGAGCGGCCTCTTCCTTCAACAACGTAACACTCGGAAACTCTCCATTGACAGGCTCTTCAGACACGGTGGTATTCATGGTGAAACCGGTAGAAAACATTTCAGGAAGGACAATGAGATCCCATTGATTGGGTTCTTGTTCTTGCAGTAACGCTTTGAAATGCGCGCGGTTTTCTTCTTGATTTTCCCAATGCAGGAAGGTTTCGAGTAAAAGTGACTTTAGTTTCATTTGCATTCGAAGTTATGTGAAATAATAATAAATCAAGTATCTTGGCTTCATGAAAAAATGGATCTTTCTTTCAATTGCAGCTGTAGCTGTTGGATGCGCCGCTTCGAAGCAAGTAGCAATTACTGAAGCCGATGTAACTTTAGCAAAAACAGAATTCTCTGGAGTTACCCTTGCTGAATTGCAAACCGGACAAGTGTTGTACACAGAGCATTGCCAAAGCTGTCACGCATTAAAAGATCCAGCTTCTGAAGGCGTTCGCGGTTGGAAGCATCATGTTCCAGAAATGGTAGAAATGGCGAACAAAGACAAAGCTGCTGGCCTTGATAAAAAAGAAGAGCAAGCGATCCTTCGTTATTTGATTACGATGGGACCCCTTAAAAAATCGTAAAAGGAACTTTGTTCCTTCAATCACTACGTGATCAATCATCTACGATGATCAATTGCGTTGCAATCAATCACTTCGTGATCAATCGTTCCGATTTCACCGAAGGTTTGATCCGCAGGATTGATCTGAAAGATTGATTCGAAGAATTGATCACGAAGTGATTGATCTGATTTCATCAGATTAAAAGCTTGGAGAAGAAATCACTCTATACTTAATATTCGAAACCTTCATAGACTTCGGAGTCTTGATGCTGTAACCGAGCGTTATTGTTTTGCTTTCGCCAGGTGCTAGCTTTATATTCCAAGAAAGCTTGCCGGTGTTCTTCTCCAATTCGGCGCCAGAAATTTCCAACATGGCTACTTCAATTTCTCCATCGGAAGAAATAGGCAATTGGTCTTCCAACAAAACATTGATCTCCTTGTCGCGGTTGTTACGCACAGTTGTTTCGAAATAAAAGGTTTCCTTTTCGTTGTTGCCCAGCAACTGACGTTTGCTCAATTCAGACTTCTGCTTGCGCGACAAAGCTACACGCTTGTCTCTTCCCAACGAAAGTGAAAGCGTATCGTCTACAGAGGCTGTGTTAATGAAACTCTGTCCCAAATACGTACCGGCGAAATACACACTCGCCTTTCCACTTACTAAATTCAGCGCGTTCCAACCGACAACCTTGGCTGTTAAGAATGCATCGGCGTCTTGCTTCGGAACAGCATAATGCATGTAGGTTGCAGGCAAGGTGAACGAGGTAACGTCTACAACATAAGGCTTGCCGTCTGCCAAAATAGTGTAGGGCAATTCAATCTCGAACTCGGCGCTCAACTCTTGCACAGCCACTTGCTGAAAGGCCACTTCATCTTCTCCACCTCTGTCTTCCTTCTTCAAATAATCGCTGCGATTGCTCTTCGAATCCATAATCATTACCGACTCTAAATTCTTCTGAACGCCGGCAATTCTTGTTGTAGATTCTGCAATATCCCACGTCTCTAACGTGGGTTTCTCTGCACCTTGCAAAGGCTCGCTGGTGCTTAAGATCATGAGCACTTCCGTCCAATCCAATCCAGATTTGTTAAACACATTCGCGTGATAATCCAGCTTCACCGGATCAATGGCATTCTCTGCGCGAACATCATACTTCGGCGCCCAACCGGCGTTGCGAACCAAATACTTCAGGGTGAAGATGGCTTCTCCTCTGGTCTTCGCATCCAATACAACAGTTACTTCAGATGTCGGTGGATTTTCTTTTGCATTCATTTCTAGCAATTGCGCAGTATATCCTGCTGACTCTTTAATGAGCTTGCGCTCTTCTGCATCTGCCTTCAACAAGAATACATTGATCTCGTTATTGCGCTTGCGGAAGAAATCGGCTGCCTTTTCAATCTCTGCAATAGGCACATTATTCGCTGTTCCGCCAATGGCTTCGTTGCGAAACAACATATCGCGCTCTTTCGCATACACGCCTTTCTCTGCTCGCAGGGTTGCCAACTTCTCTTCCACCAAAGCCGACTTCTCTTGCAACTCGGCAATCTTCGCATTCGGCGTTTGCTCTTTCAAATAATTGTTTCGAATGGAAACACTCTGAAACACCACGTTCTTATTTCCACATTCCAACACCACACTTTCGGGTTGCATATCTGCGCTTAATCCCGTAAATACTACCGTCTGCTTCCCCTGCGAAACCTGCGTTTCAGCAGTATGCACCAACTGCGCACCTTGAAGGTACACTGTTACTTGCGTAATCTTCGAGGACACATTCGACTGTGCGAACATTCCAACCGAAATAAAAAACAATGCGCTAAATGCAAATAGATTTTTCATAATTAAAATTTATATTGAAGAGAAATTTCGTGATTCCATTGTTGAAGTGAACGGTGCTGGTCATTCGCTAAGCCCGTGTAACCGATGACAAATTTTCTGATAAGATAATAACCGCGCACGTAGGCGCCGGCATGTGCATTGTCCCATGCGCGCACACCCAAACCGATCATGTATTTTCTGGAAGTGAAACCCAAACCTGTTTGAAATTGTCGCACCTTATCCTCGCCTTCAAATCCGCGTTTGTAAATCCCAGAAAATCCAAGGTTTGATTTTCGCGTGAGACGAGCCACAGCAATTCCAATTTGGGCACTCATGACATTTGAAAGAACCGTGACTTCATTTTCAAACGGAGTCACTTGCAAGTCTTCGTTTTTATAGGAGACTCCCGCTAAAAATCTTCCAGCCGGATTACTCATGACATTCAATCCGAAAGAATAATTGAAGGTGTGATTTTCGTAGTTGGTGAATTCAGCACGTGCCCCTATTCCAACATGCAGGTTACTTCGTGAAGTATAGGAGTGTGTTGCAAACTGAAGAGCCGAGGCATTGAATGCGTTTGTGTTGTTATACAGATCAATTCCAACCGCAGAATAAATTCCATCTAAATTCAACTGACCTTGAAATCCGCCTGCACCGTTGGTTTGACGATAGATTCCTGCTTTGTTATAGTCTAACGGCGAAACCACAAAAGACGGATTCTCTGAACCCAAATAAGCCATGGGATTCAATTGTCTAAATTGAGCCCATGCCAGCGAAGCATTCAAAAAAAGTATGAAGAACAATATCCTTTTCACTTCAACGAATATACTGCGTTAAACGATGAGCGGCTTCAAGAATGTCGGCATCTTCTTTCGCGAAACAGAAACGCAAACGTCTTGCTTCACTTCCGTTCTCATAGAAAGGAGAAAGCGGAATGCTTGTCACCTTGGCTTCTTTATTCAAGCGAACAGCAAAATCGAGATCTGATTCATCTGAAATTGCACTGTAATCGAGCACTTGAAAATAAGTTCCTGCACAAGGCAAAACTTTCCAAGGACTTCCCGCTAGGGCTTCCATAAATAAATTTCTTTTTCGCTCGTACATGCGCGAAATTTCAGAATAGTCCACTGTCTTCATGTATTCAGCAATGGCAATCTGAAACGGAGCGTTGCAGGTGAATACGTTAAACTGATGTTGCTTGCGAAATTCAACCATCCACTTCGCATCGCATACAGCGTAGCCCAATTTCCAACCGGTTGCATGAAAGGTCTTCCCGAAGGAATACACCAACATCATGCGTTCGCGCAATTCCGGAAATTGCGCCAAACTCTCGTGCCTTCTTCCATCGAACACAATGTGTTCATACACTTCATCAGAGATAATAAAAATATCGGTGCCGCGAACAACCTCTAAAAGTTTGTGCGCATCGTCTAACGAATTCACAGCACCGGTCGGATTGTGTGGTGTGTTGATGAGCATAAGTTTCGTGCGATCGTTAATGCCGGCTTTCACTTTTTCCCACGGAATGTGAAAGTCTTCTCCTTCCAATTCAATCCAAATCACCTTCCCACCATTCAACTCTACCGCTGGCGCATAACAGTCGTATGCTGGCGCGAAAAGTATAACTTCATCTCCTGGGAAAATCAAGGTTGAAATAGCTGTGAAGATGGCTTGCGAAGCGCCCGCTGTGATGTTCACTTCTGAATTCCAATCGTAATTGCATCCGTGCTTGGCGTTCAATTGTTCCGAAATAATCTGACGAAGTACAGGCATTCCTGGCATAGGTGCATACTGATTGAATCCGTCTTTCATGGCCTTGGTCACCAAATCAATTAACTTTTCGTCAATTGGAAATCCTGGGAATCCTTGTCCCAAATTCAAAGCGCCTTCTTGCACAGCAAGAGCCGACATGGTTGTAAATATGGTTGTCCCAACGTTGGGCAGTTTCGATTTCATGGAACGAAGATAAAGACGAGAAACACATCATGCCTACTAATCGTATTCTCAGATACACCAATAAGTAATAATATGAAAATCTATATTTGCATCAAATCAATTATCATCCGTAGGGAGAATGAGGCAATTCAAATCAAGGAAATATCTAAATCTTTTCAGATAAGATTATTTAAAGCGATTAACCGTATGACTAACAAAGTGAAAAATAACATATTCCTCCTTCTGCTTCTCATTCTATCCTCAACGCTTCACGCACAGGAGATTCCCACTGCGCTTGGATATGCGAGTAAAATATCTGGAGAAGAAATTAAATATTTCTCACCCTTGCATGAGTTTGCAAATACAGCTTTGCTCACACGTGCGAATGGCAAATCGCCCATTTCGCTTCAACTTGAAATGGAAGAGTCAGAAAGCGAACTGCGAACTTTTGAACTTCTTATTGGACATTCAACAGGCACGAGCAGTGGCGAACGTGAGTTTATTTTTTCGATTGATGGAAAAGAACTTTTTCATTTCACCACTTCACCGAAAGAACCGCTCGGAACAGTGAAAGCAGGAAGAAGCGATGACGACATTGCTTTCGAATTCCGAACGCTCGAGCAAGACATTAACAAAGATGCTTTCGGATTTCTTCGAATAGAAATACCCGACAGGCTCATTCAAAAAGGAGAACTTACTGTTGTTGGTGTTAACGCTGAAAGTCGCGATTGGCTCATGGTTTTCGAGTACAGGCGAACATTGAAAATAATTACCACGCCTACTCAATTGGTCCTTCGAAAAAACAACAAGTTGCAACTGAACATTGCAGTAGACTACCCCTACTTACATTACAAAATACCAAGCATGACAGTGGTTTCGAAGTATTTCGAAAACACGTTTCCTGTTATTACCGGATACAATTCCATTTCATTGGAAAGTTATCCCGCAAGTTTTTCAGGCATAGACACCCTTCGTTATTTCATGGGAAACAAATTAGTGCATACCGAACTCGTGGCCATTCAGCCGCGCAAGAATTTCGACTTCCACATTATACATCATTCTCACAACGACATTGGCTATTCGCACCTTCAAACCGAAGTAGAAAAAATTCAAACCGAAAATATTTACAAAGCCATTCGTTGGTCCATTTTTTCTGAAAAGGGCGACTGTCAGCCTATCTGGCACATCGAAAGTCTGTGGGCGGTTGACAATTTCATGAAGCAAGCTTCGAAAGAAGAGATTGCGCTGTTCATTCAAAAAGTAAAAGAAGGACGCATTGTATTGTCTGCGAACTATGCGAATGTGTTGAACGGATTGTGTCAGCCTGAAGAACTCAATTGGATTGTTGCTTACGCGAAACGCCTTGAAAAAGAATTCGGCATCCGCATTCAGAACGCCATGATCACAGATATTCCTGGCATTACTTACGACGCGTTGAACATGTATGTCCAGAACAACATTCCGTATTTATCGTTGGGACCGAACTATGTTGAAACACATGCGGATCATGGCGACCGCGTAGGCAAAGTGATTCGCGAATGCGGCGATGACATGTTCTATTGGACACCGAAAAACGAGCCGAACAAAAAGCTTTTGGTGTGGACAGCAGGGAAAGGTTATTCCTATTTCCACAACATTCAAGAGAATGAAAAGCAAACGAAATGGGAGAATAAAATTTCGGCGTATGTGAATGAGCTCGTCGATAAAAAATATCCATATGAATTGGTGCAACTGCGCTACACGAAGAACGCCGACAACGGACCTGTTGACACTTCGCTCTGCACCTTCGTGAACAATTGGAATGCTCGATACGCTTCTCCTAAACTCACGCTTTCAAGCGTTGACAAGCTTTTCAGTGAATTTAAAAAACGTTATGGAGAATCGCTTCGCACGGTAACTGGAGAAATTTCTCCGTATTGGGAAGACGGCGCTTATTCAACAGCAGAAGAGGAAATGGGCAACAGATACCTTGCGCGCTTGACAGTAGATTTGGAAAAACACATTGCGAAGCTTTCACCATCGAAAGAAATTCAAGAAGAACTTTTCCAACTTCAAAAAAATATTATCCTCTTCCACGAACACACGTGGGGATCTTGGTGCAGCATATCTGATCCGGAAATATTTTTCACAACAGAGCAATGGCGCATTAAGAAATCGTTTCTCGATTCAGCATTGAATCAGTATTTGAATCTCGCGGCCAAGGTGAAGTTCACATACGTGCAAAAAGAACCCGTTCGCAAGCCCAAGGCCATCTATGATTACACGGTGAACAAAAAAACAGGAGCAATTGACCGCATTTATTTCGATAATGATTCGTTGGTATTTGCGGACAACAACCACCTCTTTGAATTTATTTATTCGAAGGGAATTTCTCCGCAGGAATTCATGTATCCTGAGCATATTAATATCAAGACTTTGGCAGATACGCACGACAAAAAATATGTTCAAGTCACCTTTGAACTTCAAGGTTTGAAGTTCGTCAGTGTAAATTATTCTTTGTGGAAGGAAGACGGCATTATTCGCATGACTTTTTCCGTTAATAAGGCTTTGGAAAAAGACAAAGAATCTTTGCACATCTCTGTTGGAACGGGAAAGAACGGAACGTTGACTTATGGAAAAGACGGGACCGAACTAGACTTTCAGACTATGCGCCTACCTGGCTCAAACGCCGATTTCATCTGCACCACCAATGCCCTCAAATTAAACAATGGAAAACACACGGCGTGTGTGTATTCCCCGCAATTGAATTTGGTTGAAGTGGGTAGCATGGTGAATGAAGAACAGGTTAACGGCGCGAAGGTTTGGAAAGAAAACACTACCGACATTTCGAAGTTGTACTTGTATTTATTCAACAACTACTGGCACACGAATTACAAGGCTTATCAGGAAGGAACGTTGCTTTACAACATTGACTTTTGGATTGAGTAATCGCTGTTATGTACACTTCTACCATTCTTGCGAAGCATCTTGCGAAGCATCTTTCAAAGAATCTTG
>CANIBZ010000028.1 GCA_947466425.1 Flavobacteriales bacterium | reverse complement strand
TTGTATGCAATTGGAATTCGAACCAAAACATAGGCGTCTAAGCCCGTGATGTCTTTCTTTCCAAATCCGTCTCCGCGAAGGAATGCGCGATATGGATACATGCTGCTTGTTCCGAAAGTAACAGGGCCCAATCGCAAGGCAAGACCTGTGCGGGTTCCCATAAGACTGTTATAACTGAAAGGAATCGAAACTCCAGCAATACGATGATCCCATCTTGGAGTAATTGAGATGGTAGTAAAGTCGTGAACCTTGTTCGGATTGGAATTAAATCCGAAAGCAATGAAGTTCGTTTGATTGATGTATAAGTCTTTCCAAATGTGATAATCGATTTGCGTGCTAAAGGCCGTTGGCAAATTCATTTTGTAATCTGCTCCAGCATTGGTTCCGCCAAAGCGAGCGCTAAGTGTATCATCTAACGCTGCAATTGGCGTGGTTCCAAAATCCAATTTCGAAATGTCCCAGTTGGTCGTATTCGCTGAGAAGTCACCGCTTTGTCCGCCCTTCGAGAATTTCACACCCCCCAAGTCTGTCATAGACACACCCACTTTCAACTTATACTTATTCTCGTTGCGCTTCCACACATTAGTTTCTCCGTCCATGTCGTGCTTGTGCTTGGCATAATCGGGGCGCCATTCGTAAATCAATCCAAAGTCAAATCCGATCCCGAGATTTGATACGACACGATAATTCGCGTTATTCTGATCAGCTTCGAAATTCGTAGAATGTCCGTATTGCACATCGGCATTGTACAACGAAACCGTTGAATCGGAATGGACTGCATAGTCCAGATTGTCTACAAACAAATAAGCCGACTGCAATCCTTGAAGGGCTTTCAGCGTAACACCCGCCTTCAAAAAATGTTTCTCTTTATCAATTAACACGCGTCCGTATCCCAAGGCATATTCCATCCAAGACATGGTCTGAATGGATAGCTTATCATTGGTAATTCTTGTGTTGTACAGCGAGGGGTAGTTCAGAGAGTTGTAACCAAATTGAAATAACTCAGCTCCAACACCATCTACATTCAAGTAAGTTCTTGCCCTTGCAGAAAGAGAAATCGAATTTTTTTCATTTAATGAAATCAAGAGACTTGGCAAATAAATGTTGTTGTAGACAGCAGCTCTTCTCTTATCTTCAAAATGTGCGGTCGTGAAATCTTCCGTAGCCGGTGTTGGATCTAACAACGGATAAGTTGTTGAAGTTAATCCTCCCTCACGAACCAAATAACTCGGTTTGAAGCCCATGAAATTATTTGCTACTCCGAAGCCCGTTCCAAGCAATTGAATTTCAAATTTCAATCGATTGTCGGCCAGGTTCGCTGGGTTTATATAAACACTCGAGAGGCCACCGTAGTTGCTCGAGCCAATGCCCAAGAGGTCTTGAGCCTGAGCGCCGATGAAGGTTAGCGCAGAAAAAACGAGAAGTAAAATTCTTTTCATGAAATAATAAATTACTTAATTAAGGTTTTGGTGAAGTAAAGAAAACCCAAAAAGTGCCAAGAATACGACAACAATTCAAAAGTGTTGAACATATGACGTTTAAAAAAAAGGTGGCTAGAGGAAACTTAAATCGTTCGTTGACGTACTTTTCCAAAGTGAAACAAATAGCATTTCTTCTTTTCATTGGATTGGCTAACTTGGCAGTTGGACAAGATTATCGCGCAGCGGCCATTCAGCATTATGCCGAAGGAAATTATGACGTTGCCCTGCATAGCATTAATCAACTAGAAAAATTCGAGGCGTGCGATTACTTCATTAAAGCCAATGCGCTTCAAAAACTCGGGCAATTTCAGCTAGCAAGTTTGAATTACAACGAGGCGAAATCAAACGGATGCAAAGACGAGTCTCTCCTGTTGAATAATGGCATTTGTGAATATTCATTGGGTAATTTAAGCGAATCTGTGTATTTGTTAAAACTCTATACCCACGATCACACGACCAATTTCGAAGGACACTACTGGTTGGCTTCGGCGTATTACCTTCAACATAAATATTCAAAAAGTCGCGAGGAGCTAGAAATAGTTTTTTTATTGAATGAAAAATATGCTCCAGCTTATTTTCTAGATGCTGCCATTCACCAAAGTCGCAAACAATTTGGTGCGGCGGCAGAAACTTTTCTCGAAGCCTATGCGCTAGATAGCACCTTGGAAGAGGCGCATTTCCAAGCAGGCATTTCTTTGCTCGATATGCAGAAGTATGAAGAGGCGTTGGCCATTTTCAAACAAATGCTGAAGCCATCAAGTGCATTATATGTTCAAGCACTGTACTATTCGGGTGAAACATCTTATTTGTTGAAGGAAAACGACGCAGCGTGCAAATACTGGAAAGCCGCAGCTGAAGCCGGAGATTTCGATTCGAATGAGATTGTTCGCACGTGGTGCGAAAACAAGAAGAAGCCGATTTTCAAAATACGATCTTCCCGATTGAAGTTCTAATTCAGCACCACCTTCACGCTCCAGTTGGCGCGCACTTCAATGGGTTTGGAAAAAACGCTCACAGGTTCGCATCTTATTTTTTTCTCAAGATCTGCAATGTCCCATTGTCCATTTCGGTTTACGTCTTGAACCAAACGCACGGTGTACTTCCCTGGCTGAATACCGCTAAAAACAAGCGTTTCCGCATAATCAACTTTTCGAACCACTGTTCCCTTATCATTTCGAAGCTCAACAAATTTCTTGAAGCTCTCGTCTTCAATTACTGGAATAGATAACTCCAAGTTTCCCAATTTTTCGGGAGAAGCAAATTCGAAATTGGTTTGAAGGGTATCGTTCGTTGTGCCGTATGCTGTTTCCCATGCGCCCGGCAAGATGCGAATGCTTCCCTTTCCAATAAGCTCACTTGCATTGGCGTCTACTTGTATTGCGAAATGCAAAGGAGAATTCGTCTCTACAATAGTCCCTGTTGCTTGAATTCCTTGCACTGTAAACTGACAAGTACTTCGTTTCAACACCGCATAAGCCGGTGCCTTCACTAAAATAATTGATTTCGGATCCTGTTGAATGCTTCCTGAAAATTTGAACTTCTTCAGCTTCGGAGATTTCGCTACAAAAACACTTAAGGTATCTGCGGGCTGTTGGTTGAAGGAATAAGTCACTCCTTCGAAGTTGTTGCTCGGCGCCAATCCCTCTCTTCCGCCTAAGGCAAAAAACAAGGTGTCGCTGTTGTTCAGTGAACCGTATCTGAAGGGCACACTCGCAATTGATGGAGCTAATTTAATTTTTTCAATCATTCCGTAGGCGCCAACAATGAAGCCACTTCCAACAGAATCTGTCTTGAACATTTCTTCCGTAATTTTTTCCATTTTCTTCGGAGAAAAGCGCAAATTCAACGGATAATTATTTTGTGTGGAAATGGGTTGTTCCATGAAATCGCCGACTTCATTTTCATCCCAAATTCGGTTTTCATTCAAATCGGAAAATGCAGCTATGTGGAAATTTGCTTTCGGTAAATAATTGAAAACAAATTCGCCTTTGTCGTTCACCTTTTTAGCATACGCCACTTCACCCAACAAACTGTCTGAATACAAGATTACCGTTGCCTTTTCAGGCACCCCGCCGTTCCGTGCATCGTATACCGCGCCACGAATAGAAGCCGAATCGAGGGTACTTCCTGTAGAAAAAATAAAATTCAACGAAGCCTTGTTTCCTTCGGTAATGTCTGAAATGGCATTACCGAATTCGATTGTGTAAGTCGTGTTCGCCTTCAGTGTATCGTTCCAAGAAAGCATAGCCAAACGCTTGTTGCAAATCAAGGTGGCTGGCTGTTTCAACGCGGGAGAGATAATGACTTCATTCGCTGCGCCTGCCTGAACAAATTCGTCGAAGTTTAAGACCAATGTATTTGTTGCCACGTTCGTGGCTAAAGAATCTATGCTTTGCGCGAGCAATTTCGGAGGAGTGACATCCTTCGCTCCGCCGTTTAATCCGCGCACTTGGGCGCAACCCACTACGAAGAGTGCGCTTCCGATAACGATGCTATTTCGAAGACTAAAAAACTTCATTCGCTAAAATATTCGCTATTTCTTCCAGTCCGGTTAAATCATCTTCATCGAAAAAATCGAGATTTTCGCTGTCTACATCTAACACCCCAATGACCTCATTTCCTTTTATAATAGGGACTACAATTTCGCTTTTCGAAGCGCTACTGCAGGCAATGTGCCCGGGAAATTCATCTACGTTCGGAACAATAATCGAAGCTCCGTTTGCCCAAGATGTTCCGCAAACACCTTTGCCGTGTGCAATTTGCGTGCAGGCCACAGGGCCTTGAAATACGAAGAGGTTCAGGGCGTTGTTATTCACGATATAGATGCCCACCCAAAGAAAATCGAAATTTTCTTTCAGTAAGGCCATCACATTTCCGGCTTTTGCAATAAAATTAGGCTCGCCGTTACACAAGGCAAAGGCCTGCGCACAGGCGGCTTTGTAGCGTTTCTCCTTCGAAAGCTCTTTCGAAATAGTTGGTAATTCAGACATAGAAGTTCAAAAGTACAACACCTTGATAAAAATCTTGTGATTTGTACTGAAAGGCGTTACCTATATTTGCTGACCTAAAGACAAAATGTATGTCATCGACTAATTTTAGAGATCGCCACAACGGCCCTCGCCAAGAAGAAGTATCACACATGTTACAAACCATTGGTGTGAACTCTATTGACCAATTGATTAACGAGACTGTTCCAGCGCACATACGCTTGAAAGCTCCGTTAAATATAACGAGCGCACTTAGCGAAGACGAGTATTTAAGTCACGTTTGGGAGCTCGGAAAAATGAACGTAGTTGCAAAAAACTACATCGGTTTGGGTTATCACCCAACGTATACTCCGACAGTAATTCTAAGAAATATTTTCGAAAATCCAGGATGGTACACCGCCTATACGCCTTATCAAGCAGAGATTGCGCAAGGACGTTTAGAAGCGTTGTTGAACTTCCAAACCATGATTACCGACCTTACTTCCTTGCCTATTGCAAACGCGAGTTTGTTAGATGAAGGAACAGCTGGTGCGGAAGCCATGATTTTGTTCTTCCACAGTCGTTCTAGAGCGAAAGAGCAAGCTGGAGCAAACAAGTATTTTGTTGATGCGAAGACTTTCCCTCAAACCATAGATGTATTAACAGGACGCGCTTTCCACCTCGGTATTGAGTTGGTGATTGGTGATTATAAGACGCACGTATTCACCCCAGAATTTTTCGGGGCTTGTGTTCAATTCCCAAATGCAGAAGGAAGTGTAGAAGATTATTCACTTTTTTGTGAAGGTGCACATGCAAATGATGTTTACGTTTCTGTTGCCTCTGATTTAATGGCATTGGCAACCTTAACTCCTCCGGGTGAGTGGGGTGCTGATTTGTGTTTCGGTAACTCACAGCGTTTCGGTGTTCCAATGGGATTCGGCGGACCACACGCTGCCTTCTTCGCAACGAAAGAAGACTTCAAACGTAACATGCCAGGACGTATCATTGGTGTATCGAAAGATCGTCACGGAAACACTGCTTATCGCATGGCGCTTCAAACGCGTGAGCAACACATTCGCAGAGAGAAAGCCACGTCAAATATTTGTACTGCGCAGGCCTTGTTGGCTGTAATGGCATCCATGTATGGCGTATATCACGGACCGAAAGGAGTGAAGAGCATTGCAACGCGCATTCACACGTACACGCATTCGTTGCGAAACGCCTTGGTAAGTGCGGGAATGAACGTGGTGAACTCTTCGTTCTACGACACGTTAACCATTGCTTCTGCGGATGCAGGAATTCAAGAGCGTGCAGCTGCTAAAAACGTAAACATTTACTTCCATGCAGGCGGAGTGAGTCTTTCATTGAATGAAGGAACGAAGCCTGCAGACTTGAATGAATTGTATTTCATTCTAACTGGAAAAGAAGGATCGGTTAGTTTAACTACCGAATGTTCATTCGGTTCAATGGAAAGAACCTCTTCTTACATGACTCATCCGCATTTCAATTCACACCACAGTGAAACAGAAATGTTGCGTTACATGAAGAAATTAGAGAACAAAGATTTGTCTTTGGCTCACGCCATGATTCCTTTGGGGTCTTGCACCATGAAATTGAATGCTACGAGTGAGATGATGCCTTTGTCTTGGCCGGAGTTCAATAGCATTCATCCTTTCGCGCCAGCGAATCAAACATTAGGATACCACAAGATGTTGGAGGAACTCGAAAGAGATCTTTGTGAATGTACCGGTTTTGCTGGTGTTTCACTTCAACCGAACTCAGGTGCACAAGGTGAGTTGGCAGGATTGCTTGTTATTATGGCTTACCACAGAAGTCGTGGTGATGGGCACCGTAACATTTGCTTAATTCCATCTTCAGCGCACGGAACAAATCCGGCTTCTGCAGTAATGGCCGGACTAACCGTTGTTGTAACGAAGTGTGATGAAAACGGAAACGTGGATGTAGCTGATCTTCGCGAGAAAGCTGAACTTCACAAAGACAACCTTGCTGCATTGATGGTAACTTACCCTTCTACACACGGTGTGTTCGAAGAAGCCATTAACGAGATTACAGATATTATTCACGCCAACGGCGGACAAGTATACATGGACGGTGCGAACATGAACGCTCAGGTTGGTCTTACCAATCCCGGCAACATTGGCGCAGATGTTTGTCACTTGAACTTGCACAAGACCTTCGCTATTCCTCACGGAGGTGGTGGTCCTGGAATGGGCCCTATTGGAGTTGCTGCGCACTTGAAGCCTTTCCTTCCATCAAACGCCTTTGTTAAAACAGGGGGAGAGCATGGAATTAATGGCGTTAGTTCTGCCCCATTCGGAAGTGCTATGATTTTATTGATTTCTTATGGATACATTAAGATGTTAGGATTCGATGGATTGGCAGATGCTACGAAAGTTGCCATCTTCAATGCGAATTACATGAAAGCGCGTTTGAAAGATCATTACGATGTTCTATATACAGGAACAAACGGACACGTTGCACACGAAATGATTTTAGACTGTCGCTCATTCAAATCTTTCGGGGTGGAAGTGGAAGACATTGCGAAGCGCTTGATGGACTATGGTTTCCATGCGCCTACTGTATCCTTCCCAGTTGCTGGAACATTAATGGTTGAGCCAACCGAGAGTGAGCCATTGGTTGAATTGGATCGTTTCTGCGATGCGATGATTCTAATTAAACAAGAGATTTTAGATATTGAAAGCGGTGTAGCCGACAAACTTGACAACATGTTGAAGATGGCTCCGCATACTGCTCAAGAATTGACTGCAGACGAATGGAATCACCCATACTCTAGAAGCGCTGCGGCTTATCCAATGCCTGGTCTTCGTGAAAATAAATTCTGGACAAGTGTTGGTCGTGTAGACAACGCATACGGAGATAGAAACTTGGTTTGTACTTGTCCGCCTATGGAAGCGTTCATGTAAGACAGACTTTACACTTTTCAAACAGCCTCACTTCGGTGGGGCTTTTTTATATCTTTACTTCAATAAAAAATTCATCCTATGAAAAAAACAATTTTACTTTTTTCTATTGTACTTGCCTCTTTTGCTGCAAGCGCTCAATTTGCAATCAAATACACACCCATTGTGTTCTTCAGAAATATGAAGTACACTGTGCATGCAGAATATATGATTCCGAATTCACCGCGTATTTCGGTTGCATTGGGATTCAGTCAAAACCTAATTCCGAAATCATCTGGACTCGACAATTTGGCTGGGGGAACATACTTTCAACAAAATTTAAATAACAGCAACGCTGGATTCTCTTTGGACCCTGAAGTGCGCATCTACACTCGTAAAAATATGGAAGGTTTGTATTTCGGATTGTACAGTTCTCAGCGTTTTTCAAGCTCATCACTCGATGAGTACAATGATTATTTGATGGACCCAGTGGATTCAACATACTACTTCGCAAATCCTACCGGTGGTGTTCAAGATTTAAACACACGTGTTTCCATTTACGGAGCGCAAATCGGATATCAAAAATTCCAAGGAAAAAATGATCGCTTTATCCTAGACGTATACGCAGGCGGTGGAACAAAAATCACTTCAAGAAAATACACAGACGGAAACTCAATGCTAGTGGGTGGTTATGCCAATTCTACAAAGAACGGTATTGCCCTTCGCTTGAATTTTTCGATTGGATTTTTATTGTCAAAAGGAGACGAATCTAAATAGCCTCAATAAGCAATTCCAGCGGCTTCCACGATAAATCGAAAGTCGCAGCAATGTCTTCATTGGTGAGGGTTCCGTGATAGAGGTAAACTCCATTGCGGAACCCTTTCTGATTTCGAATCAGATTCACAATTCCACCTTCGTCACCTAAATCTAAAATCACAGGAGCAAAAATATTCGAAAGCGCATAAGACGCAGTTCTTGAAACGCGCGCTGCAATGTTCGGAACACAATAATGAATAACGCCGTGCTTGCGGAAAGTAGGATTCTCGTGGTTCGTTACTTCAGATGTTTCAAAACATCCTCCGCGGTCTATGCTCACATCTACAATCACACTTCCCTCTTTCATGTCTTGAACCATTTCTTCGGAAACAACCACAGGGGTTCTTCCTTTCTTCGCGCGAATGGCTCCAATAACAACATCGGCATATTTCAGTGCTCGCGAAAGCTCAGAAGGTTGAATGGTGCTGGTCCACAAGTGAACGCCCAAATCATTCTGAATGCGCTTCAATTTATAAATACTGTTATCGAACAGCTTCACGCTTGCTCCTAAACCAAGGGCAGCGCGCGCAGCGTTCTCACCAACAGTTCCGGCTCCAATGATGACTACTTCAGTTGGACGAACACCGGTTATACCGCCAAGCATAAGTCCTCTTCCTCCGGTATGGTGACTCAGGTATTCGGCAGCGAGCATGATTGAAGTGTTCCCCGCTATTTCAGCCATTGCGCGAACAATGGGGTAAATTCCTTTTTTATCTTGAATGTAATCCCAGGCAATAGCTGTGATTTTTTTCGCTGAAAGCTGCACAAAACATTCTTTTGTTTGAACAGGTAGATTCAACGCTGAAATAAGCGTTTGCTTTCCCGGCATGAGTTCTATTTCTTCCAAGCTCGGTGGGGCCACCTTCATAATGGTGTTGGCCTGAAAGACTTGTTTGCGGTCGTACACAATGGTTGCACCGCACTCGCTGTAATCATGATCCAAGAAATTACTCTCGTTTCCCGCTCCCGACTCTATGATAACCTCATGGCCTCTGCTTACGAGCAGGGCCACACTTTCCGGAGCTAAAGCAACTCTTCGTTCTTGAAACGAAGTTTCCTTAGGAATACCAATGGTTAAACGTTGCATGTTCTTTCCAACGTGAAGCATTTCTTCTTGTGGGGCAAGCGCCGTTTCGTGCGCAATGGAATGATAATGTTTTTTAGGAAGGGCCATAAGCGAGTATTCTCATCTTCGAAGTTACGAAACCTTGCTTATTATTTTTGAAAGGACGGAATTATCTGCTATTTTTGGACCTCAAAATAAAAACTATGTCACATTCAGATTCTCCGAAGCAAAGTTCATTGTTCCTATGGTTCATTGTTCCACTTGCTGCAATCTTAACTTTAATGTTCGTGAACATTAATCACAATACCGCAGCCCCTATGACTAATCTTCCTGGTGCAGTTCCTGCAAAAAAGGTAGAAGAAGTGAAGCATGAAGAGCACACTGCGGCTGCAGACACTTCAGCTCACGCTAAAGAAGTGGCTACTGCTGAAGAATTAAAGGGTGAGGAAAAGAAAACTGAAGAGACAAAAGTTGTTGTCGAAGCAGCTCCAGCGGTTGCTCCAGCTCACAAAGCTGCTCACTAAAATTCAAAAACTCGCTTTCCGTCTTCTTCGCGAATACGAAGGAAACAAGGGTTTTCTAAATAATCGAAAGCCACTTCTGGCCATTCGATGAAGACATACCGAGCGGAAAATAAATAATCTTCGAAGCCGAACTCTTGCAGTTCGGCTTTTGATTTTACACGATACAAATCGAAGTGATACATACGCTCGTTGTTGCGCAAATGGTATTCATTCACCAAGGAAAAAGTGGGTGAACTCGTATTCTCTTCCCCTAACAATTTCGCTATACGAGAAATGAAAGTGGTCTTACCCGCGCCCATTTCCCCTTCCACACAAAACACACCTGACGGGTGTTTTTGAATGAATTGCTGAGCTAATGATTCCAGCTCTTCCAATGAATGAACCTCAAACTGCTGCATGTTATTTCGACTGTAAGACAATGAATGGTATGATCATTTCCTCCAACGAAATACCTCCGTGCTGAAACGTATTTTGGTAGTAGTTCATGAACTGATTGTAATTGTTCGGATAAACAAAGAAGTCGTTGTTCGTTGCGAAAACAAAGGCGGTGCTAATGTTTTGCTTAGGTAAATGCGCATCACTCGGATTTCGAACTTCGAAAACATCTTTCTGATTGTAGTCTAGATTTCTTCCGGCTTTGTAGCGCAAATTTGAATTGGTATTTCGATCTCCAACAATGCGAATCGGATTTTCAACGCGCACCGTTCCGTGATCCGTTGTGATAATAACCTTGCATTTCTTTTCAGACAATTGCTTCAGCATTTCTAGGAGCGCACTGTGCTCGAACCAACTTTCGGTTAACGACAAATACGCCGGCTCATCATCTGCCAACTCTTTAATCACGTCCATTTCGGTGCGCGCATGACTTAGCATATCTACGAAATTGTAAACGATTACATTCAAGTTATTCTTCAACAAATTCGTGAATGAATCGGCTAATTTCTTTCCAGCATGATAATTCGTAATCTTATTGTACGACCACTTCACATCGAGACCCAATCGCTTCAATTGCGTGCCTAAGAAATCTTCTTCGTGCAAGTTCTTTCCACCTTCATCCTCTTCACTTTTCCACCAATTCGGATAAAGCTTTTGCATTTCAGAAGGCATTAATCCAGAGAACAGCGCATTGCGCGCATAGTGAGTGGCCGTAGGAAGAATACTGAAAAACAAATCTTCTTCTTCAATTCTATAATACGGTTTAATGTGTGGAATAAGGGTTTTCCATTGGTCGTAACGCAAGTTGTCTATGACCAACATGAAGACAGACTCATCTGCCTTTGCGGAGGCAACTAACGGCGCAATGCGCTGACGAAAAACTGAATTAGAAAGCAAGGGCGCCTTCGAAAAATCTTTCATCCACTCGAGGTAATTCTGCTTAATGAATTTCGAGAATTGTTCGTTGGCTTCTCTGCGTTGAGTCTTGAAAATTTCATTCATACCCTCGTCGTTCGAACCGCGAAGCTCTTGCGACCAATAGGTCATTTTCTTGAAGAAATTCTTCCACTCTTCTGCGTTCATGCGCTGACCGAGCTGCATGCTAATCTCGCGAAATTCTTGACGGTAATCGTTGGTGGTCTTTTCGCTCACCAAACGTTTTTCGTCGAGATTCTTTTTTATGGTCAGAAGAATCTGATTCGGATTAACGGGTTTAATGAGGTAATCGGAAATTTTCGAGCCAATGGCATCTTCCATAATGTGCTCTTCTTCACTCTTGGTAATCATAACAATAGGCAGCGAAGAATCTATGGCTTTCATGTCTTGAAGCACCTGCAGACCGCTGAGTCCAGGCATGTTCTCATCTAAAAAAACAATGTCGAAGAATTCCTTTTTCACACAATCGATAGCAGAGCGTCCGTTATTCACGGTAGTAAGCACATAGCCTTTTTGTTCGAGGTAAAGAATATGCGGTTTTAGCAATTCAATCTCGTCGTCGGCCCAAAGTATTTTTACAGGATTCATTATTATTTTTTATGTTGAAAGCAACAGTGCAAATGTCGTAACGAAGTAAAGCGAATAAATTGCATGCCCGTAAAAATTATGAAGACTATATTTGTAAGAGTAACTTAAATTCATGATGAAAAAATTTCTTCTCCCGCTTGTTGCATTGCTATTTTTTGGGTCAACTGCCATTGCGCAGCCCGGCACATTAGACCTAACATTTGATTCAGATGGAATTGTTTTGGTGAATCCAACAGGCGTTTTTGATAATGCGCAAGATGTCATTGTTTTGAGCGACAATAAAATAATGCTTTGCGGAACCACAGGTACCTCTGCGGATTTCGATATGATGGTTGTGAAGTTGAATGAAGACGGAAGTTATGACGCTTCGTTCGCAAACAATGGTGTATTCACTCTTCCCAATACAGCAGGATCTGACTTTGCTTACGACATGGAAATTCTTCCGAATGGAAATATTATAGTGGTAGGGGCTAAAAGTCTATCCGCGGCTGATACAGAGATTGCAGCCTGGGTAATTAAACCCGACGGCACACTTAACAATTCATTCGGGGTGGGTGGGATTTATGAAACGAACTTAGACAGCGGTGAAGAATACATAAATCAAGTGCTTGTGCACAACAACTTAATTTATTTAGTTGGAAGAAAATTCACGCCTGGCTTCAGCTATACTTCAATTGCTGTGCAGTGTTTAGATCTTCAAGGAAATTTGGTTACCTCGTTCGGAACAAACGGAACGGCCTACTTTCAGACCAGCTCAACCGATGAGTTTTCTGTAAATGGAGCTGCCATTGTGCCTGCTGGGGCCATTGCTATTTGTGGAGACAAGTACAATCCAAGTACTTTCACCTCAGTTCCCATGATCATGCTCATGACCTTGAACGGTGGACCTGTTGCGGCCTTCGGAAATAATGGTTTGTGGCTCGATGTAACCGGAGGAACCTATTACGATATTGAATATTCTAATTCGAAATTAATTGCGGTAGGAACCAACAACACTTCTTCGTTTGCTCGACGTCATAATTTAGACGGAACCGCAGATGTAACATTCGGAACCAACGGAACATTTGCGAATGCAGTAGGTGGTTACAGCGCGTTCTACGATTGCACGCTAGGCGCAGACAACAAATGGTACGCTTGCGGAACCACAAGTTCTGGATTTATGGTTCGCGACTTCGTTACGACTCGATTCAGCTATGACGGGGCATTGGATGCGGCTTGGGGTGGAACAGGTAACGTTGTGACTTCATTAGGCGCTTCCTTCGACGATGCCTATGCCATTGGCCTGCAGACCGACGGAAAGGTGGTTTGCGCAGGATTAACCATGCAAAATCCAAACGACATGGGTGTTGTGAGATATCTCAGTGCAGGTGGAATTCTCGCTTCGGGTTGCATGAGCACTACAGCCTGTAACTATGACCCAACAGCATCATTTGATGACGGGTCTTGCTATTTCGTGGGGGATCCTTGCGACGATGGATTGGCAACAACTGACAACGATGTCTACAATGCGAATTGCATATGTGAAGGTGTTAGTGGGATTCAAGAAAATAATTTATTTGGGTTGAATATTTTTCCTAATCCAGCAAATAAGGAAATCACCTTGAACAGCCAGGTGCTGGGATCAGGAACAGTATCGGTTGTAGATATGACCGGTCGCATAGTCATTCAACAAAAAACCCTCATTACTTCAACACAAAAAATAAATATTCAGGACTTACCTAGCGGAATTTATTCCCTCTGCGTTACTATTGAAAACAAACAAACGGTTAGGTCATTTGTGAAACTATAAGACATGCCAGAATTCATTCCCTACACACTCCTAGCCCTTTTTTCTATTGGAATTGGGATTTATTTATTCAAAGACACGGTTCGTTTTGCTTTCAAAAGTGAAAAAACTGAAGGTCGAATTGTTAATTGGATGAGCGCCAATGAAAAAGGAAAGAAGTACTTCTATCCGGTAATTGAATACACACCAAAAGGCGGTGAAACCCTGCGTGTTCGAACGGAAGACCGCTGTAATAACGAGCCTATGTATGTTGTAGGGACGGCCGTTTCGGTGAAATATGATCCGAGTAACTTCAAAACAATTCGTGTTGAATACCCAAAAAAAACTTCCTAACGAATACTTGTTTGTTAGAAAAGTTTTTCTTGAAACTTTATGAGGTAAGAAAAGACTAATTTGCAGTCTTATGTGGGATTTCATTCAAAGTATTACCAACCCAGAGCAAATTTTGCACATTGGCGGACTCGCGCTAGTGCTCATTATTCTCTTTGCTGAAAATGGGATTATCATTGGTTTCTTTCTTCCAGGTGATTCGCTTTTGTTCTTCACTGGACTTATTACTTCAACACAACCGCAACTTCTAGACACTTCCATCTTCAATCTTCTTTTGTATATGTCCCTTGCCTCACTAGCCGGCTGTTTGTTTGGCTATTACTTCGGATGGCGATTGGGGCCAGCTATTTTCAACAGAAAAGATTCGTTTTTCTTCAAAAAAAAATATGTTGACGCTACCAGAACTTTTTACGAAAGACACGGAGGAAAGACTCTCATAATGGGGAAATTCCTTCCCTACATAAGAACCTTCGCGCCAATTTTAGCAGGGGTTATTCGAGTTCCGTTTAAATCATTTTTAAGCTACAATGTCATTGGCGCTATAGCTTGGGTTTGTTCACTTACCCTTTTGGGATATTTCCTGGGCGAGGAGTTTCCGGGAATTAAAGACTATCTCGAATATATAATCCTTGGATTTATATTACTTACAAACGGATTCGTTATTCTAGCTTATCTAAAAGAGCGAAGAAAATCAAAAGCAAAAGAAAGCGAAGCCATCGATTGACGTGCTTATCTTTGCATTATGGAAAATTTCGATGTAGTTGTTGTTGGCGCGGGTCCTGGCGGATACGTAGCCGCTATTCGTTGCGCTCAATTGGGTATGAAAACCGCATTGATTGAGCGTTATTCAACACTTGGAGGAACTTGTTTAAACGTGGGATGTATTCCTTCGAAAGCGCTGCTAGACTCTAGCGAGCACTACCACCAAGCGGTTCACACCTTCGAAGCACACGGGATTGACTTGGGTTCTAAGCCTAAGGTGAACTTGACACAAATGGTGAAGCGCAAGCAAGACGTGGTAGACCAAACCACAAAGGGCATTGATTATTTGATGAAGAAAAACAAAGTGACTGTAATTCACGGACACGGAACTTTCACTTCATCTACATCTGTTTCTATTGCGAAAGCGGACGGAACAAACGAAGAGGTAAGCGGAAAGAATTTCATTATAGCTACCGGATCAAAACCAGCGAGCTTGCCTTTCATTCAAATAGATAAAAAACGCGTCATCACAAGCACCGAAGCATTGAAGTTGGAAGAAGTTCCGAAACACTTGATTGTGATTGGTGGTGGTGTAATTGGACTTGAACTCGGCAGCGTTTATGCGCGTCTCGGTTCGAAGGTGAGTGTGGTGGAATTCATGGACGGAATTATTCCAACCATGGATAAGACTATGGGGAAAGAACTTCAAAAATCATTGACTGCTATTGGATTCGAATTCTTCCTTTCACACAAAGTGAAAGAAGTGACTTCGAAAGGAAAAACAGTGACGGTGAAAGCAGACAACGCGAAAGGAGAAGAGTTAACCCTTGAAGGCGATTACGTTCTTGTTTCGGTTGGAAGAAAGCCTTACACCGACAATTTAGGATTAGACAAAGCGGGTGTTCAGGTAGACGAACGCGGAAGAATTGTAACGAACAATCATTTGCAATCGAGCGTTCCAAACATCTACGCCATTGGCGATGTGGTGAAAGGCGCTATGCTTGCGCACAAAGCGGAAGAGGAAGGAACATTTGTAGCTGAAGTTATTGCCGGACAAAAACCGCACATCAATTACAACTTAATCCCGGGTGTGGTTTACACGTGGCCAGAGGTTGCAAGCGTTGGATATACCGAAGAGCAATTGAAAGAGATGGGTAAGAACTACAAAGTAGGAAGCTTCCCATTCAAAGCCAGCGGAAGAGCGCGTGCGAGTATGGACACCGACGGGTTGGTGAAAGTATTAGCCGACAAGGACACCGATGAAATCTTAGGCGTTCACATGATTGGTCCGCGTTGCGCAGATATGATTGCTGAAGCGGTTGTGGCCATGGAATTCCGTGCTAGCGCGGAAGACATTGGACGCATCTCTCACGCTCACCCAACATTCACCGAAAGCTTCAAGGAAGCGGCGTTGGATGCTACGGCGAAGCGGGCGATACACATATAGTCCAAGGGACGAATGCCCTACGGGCGAATGTTGCGAAGCAACGAATGTGAATACACGAATGCCTTCGGCGAATGTCTTCGACGATATAATTCTCTGACAACGTCAGATTGATCTCTTAGAGATTGATCGAAATTTATTTCGATTGATCCGCAGGATTGAGGTTATTTCGATTGATCCGCAGGATGTTTCTTCTTCCCTCCACCAAAGTAGGTTCCGATAGACCACGAGCGTTCCATGAAGGTAATGGCTTGTTGAGCGCGGGCGTTTTTGTCGCCGTCTTCCAACATGATGTTTCCCAAGTAAGATCTTCCGAATTGCGCGCCTACTTGTGCGAAGAAGTGTTTGCCTGCTTCGAAGCGAAGACCTGAAGAAGCGCTCCATCCCCATCCTGCAAGGTGAAGCCAATTCAAATGACGTTCGCCGTAAAAAGTGAAGTCGGTCCAAGGCAAGAAGAATCCAAGGTTTCCAGAGCACCACATGTACAAACCGCATTGATTGGTTTTGTTTCTCCATACAGGCGCGCGGTATTCAGCAGCAGCACGTACAAAGTTGAATCCGTTGCTGTGATGAAAATCCATGAAACTCGTGGTGTACAAAATTTGTTGGTTGTTGAAATTACCGGTATACTGTTGTCCTGCGTATTTAACTGTGTCTATGTACCCATTTAAAATACAAGATTGAGTGGGCATTAATCTGTACTTCATGTGATCCCATCCCAACGAAACTGAAAACTGATCGGTAATGTACCGACCAACACGGGCGTTGAATTGCGGTACGCTAATGCTTTTAATGTTGAAGTAAACATTCGGATCAAATTTCGAGGGCATATCCGTTGCACTCACTTCCTTCAAATCAAAATCGTATCCTTCTCCCTTAAAGTGAATGTAACTTCTTAAATACGACGCTCTGTTGTAACCCCAATAAATATAATTCTGTCCCTTGCGATCGGAAACCCCGCCCCATGAAGACTGTGGTTCGGTTGAAGTCTGAGCGAAACTTGTTATGCCCATAAACACAAATAGGAAAGCAAGAAGATTCTTCATAGAATGAAATAATTTGCAGCAAATGTAATTGCTTAACCATGAACCACACCGCATTAGGAAAAAAAGGCGAAGCGCAAGCGCTGGACTTTTTAAAGAAAAAGGGATACAAGGAAGTCGCCATGAATTGGCGAATAGATCCGTACGAAGTTGATTTAATCATGATTGATCATGATTATCTCGTCTTTGTTGAAGTGAAAACGCGCAGCACCGACGCCTTCGGTAATCCGCTCGACGCTGTGAATCCGCGTAAGCGACAGAAGCTCATTCGTGCAGCGCACTTGTTCATTGTGCTTCACAACTATTCGCTAGAACCTCGGTTCGACGTAATTTCTATCGTAGAACAAGAAAACGCCTCTACAAAAATCTTTCATTTCGAAGAGGCGTTTTATCCTTTAGTCAAATAAGCCGAAGGCATTCGTCGAAGACATTCGCCGAAGGCATTAGTGCTTGCACATTAAATCCTTCGGATTAATCCGACGAAGTCGGAGAAATAAATCGTCGAAGACATTCGTGCCTGCACATTCGTTGCTGTGCAACATTCGTGTATTCACATTAGTGCTTGCACATTAGGTCCTTCGGATCAATCCTAACCAATTTCGATCAATCTCTTCGAGATCAATCCGACGAAGTCGGATTAAAGTTTCACTACTTGTTTTCTTAAAGAACCTTCTCCAGTTTGCAATTCAAGAATGTAATTTCCTGAAGATAAATTGGAAAGATCTAGCACTGCGTTTCCATTCGCTACGCGTTCTGAAAGAACCAATCTTCCTGAAAGATCGCGGATAGAAAGGTTTGCACTTTCGGTAGTGTTGTTCCATTGAACGTTCAATACATCGGTAACCGGATTCGGGTAAATGTTCAATTGGTCTTCCAATGCAATTTCTTCCACCCCTACGTTTACGGTAATCATATCAGATGTTATAACGCAACCATAGCTATTGGTAACTTGAACAGCATAAACACCGTTTGGTGGGCTAATCAAATAATACGTAATAGCGCCTTGCAAAAGCATTCCATTGTAGAACCACTGATAAGTATCGTACGTGTCTGCAACCGACAATTGATCTGCCGCAGCGTTCCAGAAGGCTTCAATTGGTGCACAATACAAATACGGTTCGCTGGTTGAAGAGCATCCGAATTCGTTTTGCACATATACCGAATAATAGCCAGATTCGGTCATGGTTAAACTAGACCCCGATTCTCCTGAGATTAATACACCGTCGTAATACCAGAAGTAGGTCGGCATGGTGTCGTTAGGGCATGAAATCACATTGCCCGTAACACTAACCAAAGCATCGGGCTGAGGAAATACGCTAATGCTTGTCGAAGCAGAAATATTAGTCACTTCACTCAATGCAATGTTAATGGTTCCAGAGGTTCCATTTCCCGAATTGAAAGACTGAGAACCCACAGCAATATTGAAGGAAGACGTTCCCAAATTATCATCTTGCGTGATGTCGTCAGAATCCCAAAACGTAATGGTGTATGGCGGATTTGAAAGGGTGAAATTCACGTTGGCGTATGAGGCACTTGTTTGATTAGTCACCGTTCCGCTGGTGTATACAGGACTTCCTGCTGCATTATTAATAGTGAAGTAAGGGTCTGCAGTACTGAACAAATCATCAGCATCGCCACTCCAATTTCCGTTCACGCCAGCAAGGTTTACTGAAGTGATAACATAGTTAGAAATAACGGTCTGAAGGGCTGCTGTGTAGGTTCCTGGAGCAGGATAATTAACAGGCGCAGGATCAGCGCCTGTGCCCGTTTGTCCGTTTCCGAAATCCCATGTGTAAGTGGTAAGTTGTCCTGCATCTCCGCCGATTGTTGCAACATAATCGACATCTAAAGACCCGCATCCTGCAGATTGGTCGAATGAAAACGTTGATGTTCCTCCAGGTCCTTGCTCAACAATTAATGTAATAATAAAACTATCATTTTGTGTGACTTGAAATCCAAATGCCTCAGCCAGGGCAGTAATACTAATTACAATGTCATAGGTGCCGGGTAAGACGGGGGTTCCACAAATGGTGGCACAACCGTAATTCTCCCCTTGAGGCGGATAGAAAATTCCATCGGCATCATTCAACGTGAATTCCAATCCAAAAGGTATTCCGGAAACATCTGTAATGGTCAATTGCAACAAAGTAGCGTTAACTCCAGAACCTGGGTCAACTACGTCTGTTGGAATGAAGAAGGTCATCACCTGCTCGTAATAAACACCCGTTGTTGCGTTCGGTGGAATGGCAGGACATATTTGGGGTGTCCCTGTTGTGTTGGTGCACGTGAGGTCGGGAGTACACGTAGGACATTGTGCATTCGCGGCGAAAATTCCAACAAAGAAAACTGCTAAAAAGGCGTAGATATTTTTCATAAGTTAAGGTTAGAGCTATTAGCTCATTCAAGTTTAAGTATTTTTTTCTAATTAGCAATGCCTTCCACGAAAAAAGCAAGAAAGAAAATCTATCTTCGCGCACACTATGAAACAGTCCTTCTCAAGAAAATTATTTGCCTACCTCATTAACGGTTTAGTGCTAGCTCTTCCGGTTTACATTACCGGTTATGTTTTGTACACCATCTTCACATCACTCGATCGTGTTCTTCCCGTTGAACACAAGTATCCGGGATTGGGAATTGCCGTTCTTCTTGTATCGCTTATTATTTTAGGATTTCTCGGAGCGAAAATCATTAACGAACAAATTCGAAATCGCTTTTCAAAATTCTTAGATCGTATTCCGTTTATTAAGACTATTTACAAAAGCATTACCGACATGTTGGGGGCCTTTGTGGGAAACAAGAAACGATTCAACAAGCCTGTTTTGGTGCGATTAAGCAAGGACAACGACGTGGAAGTTATTGGATTCGTTACAGACGAAGATCTTCAAGAAATTGGCGAAGCAGAGGCCGGAAAAGTTGGGGTCTATATTCCAATGAGCTATAGCTTCTCGGGACACCTTGTCATAGTTCCACGCAGCAATGTTAAACCCATCAATGGAAATTCCCTTGATTTAATGAAATACGTGGTGAGCGGCGGGGTAGTTGAATTCGAACCCGAAAAAAATGAAGGAACGGAATAAGGCACTGGTCTTACTTCACTTCATTGTATTTCTCTGGGGGTTCACCGGAATCCTCGGAAAGGAACTGCATTTCTCTGTGACCGTTTTAGTCTTTCTGCGCATGATGGTAGCACTTGTCTCCATTGCGATTTACAAATATTTTTGGAAGAAGAGTTTTGTGGTTTCGCGCTTCGATCTTATAAAACTTTTATTCGTGGGTGTGCTTACTGCGGCTCATTGGCTCTGCTTTTTCTACAGCATTCACATCAGCAACGTTAGCACGGCCCTGGCCGTCATAAGCACTACCGCGTTTTTCGTTGCGCTTGTTTCACCGTTGTTTACGCGAAAGAAATTTGTGTGGAAGGAACTCGCGCTGGGCGGTTTGGTTACCGCTGGGGTTGCCGTTATTTTCAATGTTGAAATGGAATACGCCTGGGGAATTGTCTTCGCGTTATTAGCTGCTTTATTCGCGGCTATTTTTTCTTCTTTCAATGGAAGGTTTATTCGCACGATTCACGCAAGCAATATTGCACTTTACGAAATGCTCGGAGGAAGCGCAGTACTCGTTGCTGTCATTTCAATTCAGGGAGAGTGGAATATCATTACTGAACTCACTTCTTATGACTGGCTTTTGGTTGTGCTACTCGGGACAGTTACCACTGCATTTGCGTTCATTGCGAGCGTGAACGTCATGAAGCATCTCTCTCCATTCTCTTGCGCCATTGCCATTAACCTCGAGCCTGTTTATACGATTGTGCTTGCTTTACTTTTTTACGGACAATCGGAATACATGCGTCCGCTATTTTATGTCGGAGCAGTGCTTATTCTTTCAAGTGTTTGGTTGGAGAGTTTATTGAGGAAAAGAGTTGTTACAAAGCCAGGCGCAAATTAACCTGAAAATTCTCCCACTCCTCTTGAGTCATTACGGGAACGAACGTGTTAGACAATCCCGCACATTTCGATTCAATATTGAGAGCTCTTGATTCTAATTCAGGGTGCGTGCTCATGAATTCAGGAATATATCCAGACATATCACTATCCTCTTTCATTTTACGAAACAACGTTGCCATTCCGTTTGGACGAATATTCGAGTTGGTTAGAAATGTAAATCCAACTTCATCAGCTTCATTCTCTTGATCTCTGCTGAAGGCCAGTCCTGCTAATTCTCCTACAGCCGTTGCAACTGTTGCTCCGCCGCCTTGCGCTACAGCCCCTTCAATCAGAGTAATCAGACCCTCTGTTCTCATGCGCTCATAAACATGGCGCTTTTCTAAATGTGCAATTTCATGTGCCAACACACCAAGTAATTCTTCTGGATTATCACACATGTAAATTAATCCTGAATGAACAACTACGTGATTACCCGGCAAAGCAAATGCGTTGACTTCGTTGTTGTTTACGACATGAATATGGAACTTGTTCGACGAGAATAAATTTCCTTCCGAAAGTCGATTCACCATTTTGTTCATGACAAAGTCCACGGAATCGGACTTCAGTTCTTCTGATTCCATGAAGACTGCGTCCATAGCCAATTCTCCGAATTTCTCTTCATCGAAATTTCCCTTTGCCAAATATTGAAAAGATTGTTTCGCGGGAATCCGAGAAAAAGCAAACCACATTGCCGTAAGCACTGATAGGGTTATTCCAAAACGCAGTAGGAATGTTTTCATTTCAACTTTCTTTACGAACCAAAACATTTGTTAACGGAGAGAACAACCACCAATTACTTTCAATGCCCTTTCGAACCTTCACAGCAGAAATAAGTGTTCCAATAATTTCAGCAACGTTAACTATAATAACGACACACAGATATCCGAAGTATTCGTTCGAGAATTCTAAATCGCCGAAAAGGATTCGGAAAGTCCATTGAAAACTGATGGTGTTTAGAATAAAAACAAAAAACTGAGAGAGCAATGCTTGCGTGCAGTGCCAGCGAACGAAATAAGAAGACTTTCGATTCGACATAAAGAAAATGAATGTCGCTAGGAGATTAACAATGGGCAGAGGAAGTCCAGCCATCAACGCCACCAACGACATGACATAGGCGTTAGCTGCTTTTTCGCGATCATCTTGCTCGCGAACTTGCTCTTGCATTTCTTTTAATTCCATAGCTAAAAAAATAAACCGAACTTTCGTTCGGTTTATTGTGTATCAATTAAACTAAGAACTTTTGAACGTTCTCTATGTTCTTCTTTTTGGTATTACCTTGAATTGTGAACCAATCTACAATGGTCCAAATTCCGCAACCACCTAAGGTTAAGAGCTTTGCTACACCCAATCCTGTATCCCCAATGTAAAAACGATCAATTCCATAAGAACCTCCAAAAATTGAAATAATTAAAGCTGTTGAAGGGTCCTTCAAATTTGCCGATTGAATCATAATAAACATGTTATCATCCAACGCCAAAAGGCGGTCTCTCAAGTAAGGGATTTGATGACTTTCAAAATATTTTGCGTTTGTCGCAATGTACATGTCCACACGTGACTGATCCATATGTAAATAAATTAATTTCCTACTCGTTAGGCTTTTCGGTTACTCCATTCTTTACAAATTTAAGGGCCGAAAATCCGGCCCTTAAAAAAGATTATTATTTATTTCGACAAATCTCTACCATCAGCCATCTTCATGCTTCCGGTCAAAATTTGAATGAAATCAATCAATGTCCAAATGCCACATCCTCCGGCTGTTAAAAGCATTAACCACCAATTTTTGTGGCCCATCATAAGTCTGTGAATTCCAAGAGATCCAAGGAACCAGCAAACGATGGCCATAGTCATCTTTGATTGTAATTCTTTTTGTTCTGACATAATTAAAAGGTTTAGTTAGGTGCCTACTCTATTTTCAGGTTTTCGGCTAACCCCGTTAAGCCAAAAATAGTAAAATGTTTAATTTAAAACGAAATATATTGTTCTTTTTTTTCTCTTTACTTGAAAACATACGCTCTAACATAATCCACTACAAACGAATTCTTTTCCAATGGCAATCTATTCTCCGATTGCTGAACAGCCATGTCTACCAGCAGTTTCATGGGTGATCGAGGGAAGACATTTTCTTCTCTTCCTTCTAGAACTTTTCCGTCTTTGCGGTCGCTAGGTTTTTTATATCTGAACTGAGTTCGCATTTCCTTTCCATCCGTGTACCAAACAATCGCATTCTCTGTCCACAATACACCATACGTATGCATGCCTTCTGATCCGTCGAATGGTAACTTCTCGCCAACACCCGACATTCTTTTGTTGTAATGGGCAGTCATGTGCTGAACACGTGCTTGTTTCTTCTGACTGAACCCGCCAAAAAATTTCTGTTCGTTCCAAAACTCGAAAACATCTATCTCGTTGTTCGTTCCATCTGATTCTCCATACAGCCAAAACGCCGGCCAGGCATCTCTTCCCTTCGGAAGTTCACAACGAATTTCATAATATCCCCAATGAAACAATTGCTTAGATTCGAACTCGCCGGTGTCGTAATTGAAATTACCCTTGCGCTCTTTCATTCCGTCTGTAATCCAAACGTAAAAGGTCTGATCTTTTCGTTCTTTCGGAACAGTTGTAATTGTCACCTTTCCATCATTCACAACAACAGATTCTTTTGTGAGCCATTGCTGCGTTATCTTCTGATCAGCATCGCGCGTTACGCCTTCACGAATGGTCCAATTCTTCTCGTTAAGATTCGTTCCGTTGAACTCGTCGCTGAACGAAAGTTTCATGGGGATGTTCATTCCACGAAAATTAATTAGGGTATCTTTCGTCTGAGCGAAAACACACGACGACGCTATTGCGCAAACAACGACAAGCAACTTCTTCCACATAAAATATTATTTTTTAGGTTGAAACCACGATGAATATAGGACATAGTTATTCGCTATGCGCTGCACTTCACCTTGAAACAATTCCGGAGAAAGGTCTTTGATTTTTTTAGCTGGAATACCCGCGTACACACTTCCGCTTTTCACATGCGTTCCCTCGGTAAGAATAGCGCCGGCCGCAATAATGCAGTTCTCTTCAATCAGGCAGTTGTCCATGACTATTGCACCCATTCCAATGAGTACGTTATCGTGAATGGTGCACCCGTGAACCATTGCCCTGTGGCCAATGCTCACGTTGTTTCCAATTTTTGTTGAAGCCTTCTGGTAAGTGCCGTGAATAATAGCTCCGTCTTGAATATTCACTTTGTTGCCGATTTCAATGGTGTTCACATCGCCGCGAACCACAGCGGTGAACCACACACTGCATTGATCTCCCATCGTAACTTGTCCAACTATTGTTGCGTTTTCAGCAATGAAACATTCGTTTCCCCAAACTGGAGAGACGCCGTTAACAGGGAGTATTAAAGGCATAGTTCGAATTACAATGGAATATTTCCGTGCTTCTTACGTGGCATCTTCTCTACTTTGTTTTCGAGCATTTCAAATGCACGAATCAACTTCTCGCGAGTCACTGCTGGCTCAATTACTTCGTCTACATATCCGCGTTCAGCCGCGCTGTATGGGTTTGCAAAAAGGGTAGCGTATTCAGCTTCTTTCTCTTTCCACTTTACGTCTTTGTCTGCAGCTTCTGCAATTTCTTTTTTGAAGATAATTTCGGCAGCGCCTTTAGCACCCATCACGGCAATCTCTGCCGAAGGCCAAGCGAAGTTCATGTCTGCACCAATATGCTTGCTGTTCATTACGTCATACGCTCCGCCGTATGCTTTGCGAGTAATGACAGTAACACGCGGAACCGTTGCTTCGCTGAAGGCATACAACAACTTCGCTCCGTTCGAAATAATTCCGTTCCACTCTTGATCGGTTCCTGGTAAAAATCCAGGTACGTCTTCCAACACCAATAACGGAATGTTAAACGCATCGCAGAATCTTACGAAACGTGCAGCCTTGTTGCTGCTCTTAATGTCTAATACCCCAGCTAAAAACGCAGGCTGATTCGCAACAATACCTATGCTTCTTCCAGCAAGGCGCGCGAAACCAACCACAATATTTTCAGCGTAATCTTTATGTACTTCCAACCAAGACTCTTCGTCTACAACAGCTGATATAACTTCTTTAATGTCGTAAGGCTGATTCGGATTTGCTGGAATAATTCCATTTAACCCTTCTCTTCTTTCGTTGCCAGCTTCGTAAGGCAAGCGAGCTGGAGTTTCCTCGCAGTTTTGAGGCATGTACGAAAGCATTTGACGAATCACCTTCAACGCAGCAACATCGTTCTCTGCCGTCAAATGCGTAACACCACTTTTCGTGCTGTGTGCACTTGCACCGCCCAAATCTTCACTGCTTACTTCTTCGTGTGTTACGGTCTTCACTACGTTCGGACCAGTCACAAACATGTAGCTCGTGTTTTCCACCATAACAATGAAATCTGTTAAGGCCGGAGAATACACAGCACCGCCAGCGCAAGGTCCCATGATCGCACTCAATTGTGGAACAACACCGCTGGCTTGAACATTCTTGTAGAAGATGTCGGCATAGCCGCCAAGACTCACCACGCCTTCCTGAATACGCGCACCACCACTGTCGTTTAGACCAATTAACGGCGCGCCGTTTTTCATGGACAAGTCCATGATTTTGCAAATCTTCTGCGCGTGCGCTTCAGCAAGCGATCCGCCCATTACGGTAAAATCTTGAGAGAAGACATACACCAAGCGACCGTTGATTTTACCGTATCCGGTAACCACACCATCACCCAAATATTTTTCATTTTCTAATCCGAAATTGGTGCTGCGGTGTGTTACCAGCATTCCGATTTCTTCGAAAGAGTTTGAATCTAACAATACTTCTAAACGCTCACGAGCTGTGAGTTTACCTTTTTTGTGTTGCGACTCTATACGCTTCGCACCACCACCCAATAAAGCTTCTTGCTTCTTCTGTTCGAGATTGGCTAATTTTTCTTGCATGCGGCAAATTTAAGATTATTCCGCTGTGCCTGCGACATCGAATTCTACCACTACTTCCGTTCCGCCGTTGTTAAACGTGCATCTATCGGCTAAGCGTTGCATCAAAAAGACTCCTCTTCCGTGAGGCAATTCAATGTTTTCAGGAGCGGTGGGATCTGGTAAATTTTCGTAATCGAAACCCGGACCCTCGTCAGAGATAATAAATCGCAAAGTCTTTTCGTCCTCCATCTCGAAGGTCAATGAAACCTGAAGATCACTGCTCATGCGGTTTCCGTGAACAACTGCGTTATTCACTGCTTCCGTAAGACATATCAAGACTTCCCCGTAATAATCTTCCTTTACATTGTATTCACTGCAAACATCGTCTACAAGCTTTTCAGCTAAATGTATGCTTTCAAGCACTGAAGGAAAACGAAGTTGTCTGCGACCTTGGATCATGAATTAATTTTTGCGTATCAAAAATGAGAAAAAAAACGCGATGTTCAATTTATTTCTTTCAGGAATTTCTGAAATAACGAATCGCCTTCTCTTTGTAATAGGGTTTTAAGTTCGGAGAAACGGAACGCAGGGTCTCAACTCCCTTTTGTTTGTTTTTCAAAAATTCTTCGTATTTCTTAGGGTTTCCAATGGGAGCATTCAAAGCTTCATTGCTCTTGCGCTCTTCATCCATCTCGCGAACACGTTCGGCTTCTTCGGCCTTCAGCAAGCGAATCATAATGTCGTTTTGTCTGCGAATGCTCTCCTCAGTAACCTGATTGTTCACAATGTCGCGCTGAAGCTTCTCCATCTCCTTCGCAATCTGCTTCATTTCGTTACCCGCGCCGCTTCCGTCTTCGTTCAGTTCATTTCCCTTCTCTTCCATCATCTTGCGAATGGCGGCCTGCTTCGCTGCCATCTGCGCCAATTCTTTCGCCTGGCCTTCTTCGCCGCCGCTTTTCGGACCGCCAGCATTGTTCTTGCCTTGATTCTGTCCTTTTTTCTTCGCCTCTTCCAACTGCTTCTGCAGGCCTTCTTGCATGCGCTTCATCTGCGCTGCCGAGGCTTTGCTCTTGCCTTTTCCTTTGCCCTTTCCACCGGGTTTGTTGCAACTGCCTTTGCCTTCCTTCTTCGATTTCGATTCAGACTGCATTTGAGCTTGCATCTGTTGAAGGGCATCGTCTAACAACAACGCCAAATTGTTATAACCCGTCATGGCCGACTGCTGATTTTGCGTAATGCGTGGCATGTTTCCATCTGGAAAATCTTTCATCACGCGATCGAGGTTAGCGTTGATCTCGTTGATTTCGTGATTCACGGTAGAGCTGATCTCAGGCACGCGCTTGCTCAATGCGAACAGACTGTCTTCGATCATGCGTGAATCGTCTTTCAACTTACGCTGACGTTGCGCCAAGGTCTTTATGCGGGGATCATTGGCTTGTGTCTTCTTCGTTTCTTCCATGAGCGCCTCTTGATCGAAGCTCACAGATAAAATGTTCTCTAACAAGGCTCGCATGGCAGCCATGTCTTCTTCGTGTTGCTCTTGCTCTGCGGCTTCCATGCCGTCTTGCATTTCATTCGCCATTTGCTTCATCTTCTCAGCGGCCTTTTTTTGCGACTTCGAAGCGTTGGCTTTTTTGTTTTGTTTCAATTCGGAAGAAGACTTCTCTTGCTCGTCATCGATCTCTTTTTTCAATCCGTCTGTATCCGGAATCTCTTGCGGAGTTTCCAATTCCTTGTTCAATTCTTCTGCCTCTTTCAACTCCTTCTTCACGTCTTCGAACTCTTTGTTCAACTGCTCTTGCTCTTTCAGTTTTTCTTCCGCACTCTTCGATTCGTCGTTGGCTAGCTTCTCTTGCTTGTCGGCCAATTCATTGAGTTTCTCAGCGGCTTCCTTCAACTTTTCTTCAACTTCTAATTCTTTGAATTGCTCCAATGCGCGATCCAATTCTTTCTCTAAATCTTCGGTTGAAAGATTCATCTTTTCTATCTCTTTTCGAAGCTCATCTTTATTCAATTCGTTCATGAGTTTTTGCAACTCTTCCATCATCTCGCGCATTTCAGGACTGAGCATTTCGTTCATCAGGCGCTCGAGCTCTTTTTGCTTTTCAGCTAGTTGTTCGTCTTTCTGTTCTTGGTTGCGTTGTTGGTTCTGCTTTTGAATTTCTTTGACTTGCTCTTCTAATTTCTTTTGACGCTCAATGAGGTCTTCCAATTTTTTCTTGTCTTGCCAATTCAGATTTTGTTTCTCGAGCATTTCGCGTTCGAGTTGCTTCATTTCTTTTTGAAGTTTTTCCGCTTCGCGCAAGCTCGATTCCAATTGGTCTTTGATGCTTTCACTTTGCTCGTTGCGCATTTCCTTCAGTTCTTCTTCCGTAGGATTCGTGAATTGTCGTACTTGGGAGCGGGTGCTCTTCGCGCCGTGCACGCCATCATTGTCCCACACTTCGAAGAAGTAATTCACTTCGTCGCCGGGTTCTAAATTGAAAATTGAAAAGTCTACCGAGTGGAAAAACTGATCTCCGGTTGTTCCCACTTCAAACTGAATGGGCAACACGGTTGCGCTTTCTACGGCCTTACCTTCGCGCATCTGAACGGCGGTGAAGGTGAGTTTCGTAAGGCCGTAATCGTCTTGAATTCCTCCGGTGAAGTAATGGATGTAGCGTGAGGTGGAATCTGTTTCATCTTGAATACTAATGCTCGGGTATCCGTCGGCTACTACGTTCACTTGATACGACAGGGCGTTTCCATTTTGCACCTGATCGTTTTGCGGAATGACGCTGTATGCAAAATTCTGCGAAGCATTTTCGCGGTGCTCGAATCCGTCGCCCGTTTCTTCGAAAGGTGATTTGCCCGCTGTAGTTTCAAACAGCACGGAAGAAGTGTTTTCTCCAGCAATTTTCCAAACGAGTTGCGTTCCTTCCGGGACCAATAGATCGCCGGTGTTATTCACTACAGTATTTTCTTTTTTCAGGTAGGAAGGGTAATTCACTTCAATCTGAAACAGAGTCAGCTTGGGCATTTGAAGCACGTCGAGGTTATATCCTTTGCTGTGAAATTTTCCACCATAAAATACAATCACCGCGTCTTCCTTCACATTTGAGATGGTGTATGAAAAGTCAATGTTGCTCTTCTTCACCATTTGAAATTTCTGTCCGTTTACTTCAATGAATACCTGCGCTGGAATTTCTTTTCCTGTCACTTGCATGCGAACTTCATAGTCGGTGTTTTCGATGGCTGTGAGCGTATCGTTCAGCATGTCCATAGAGAAAGGCGCTTCCTCTTCAATGATCTCGTTGTAGCGCAACAAGCGGTCGGTAGGTTTTAAAATGAAGGAAGGCGTGATTAAAAACAGCACTCCGAAAACAGCAACCAACGGAAGCAAGTAGCGCAAATATTTTTTGTTCTTCTTCACGTCAATGGCCGCTGTGAAAGGCACGGGGCGAAGCGATTGCATGCGTTGTGCTATGCTCGCTTGAAGCAAACTGCTTTCCGCATGTTCGTTCAGTTGTGATTGAAGTTGAAGGGTATTCAGAAGTCGATCGTCTACTTCAGGAAAGTGCTTCCCGATAATGGAGGCGGCTTGTTCGTAGCTTATGTGCTTTCCCAACTTCAACATAGAAAAAAACGGCAATGCAATTCTTGAAACGAAGAAATAAGCAGCAGACGCCAAGAATCCAAAGAAGAAAAAGGTGCGAACTGTTGGACCAAAGTGACCAAAATATTCAAGAGTAACGAGAATCAAATACAACCCCAAGAAAAGCGCGGCTACATACAGAAGCCCTTGAACCATGCGGTTCTTGTAGTACTTCCGAATGAAGTCGTCTAAGCGTTGTATGAGTTGTTCGTATGCGTTCATGCTACTTTCTTCAGCATTGAAAGATACAAACGAATTTGTTTGACACTTATTTTTTCGGAATGGAAATACATACGTTTTGTGCTTCGGTAAAGAATCGCAACGCTTCCCATCCGCCTTCGCGGCCCACGCCCGATTGTTTCACTCCGCCGAAAGGCGTGCGCAAGTCTCTTTCCAACCAACAGTTCACCCACACAATTCCGGTTTGAAGATTTCCTGCAAGACGGTGCGCCACGGTAACGTTGGTGGTCCAGATGCTGGCTGCCAATCCGTACTTCGTGCTGTTCGCTAACACTTGCACTTCCTCTTCCGTTTCGAAGGGTTGAAGGGTAATTACCGGACCGAAGATTTCTTCCTGATTGGTTCTACAGGAAGCGTTCAATCCCTCGATAATTGTGGGTTGCATGAAGTAACCGCCAGCGTTTTCACCTTCCAATACAACACGCTCGCCACCGCAAATAACAGTGCCGCCTTCTTGCTTCGCCAATTCAACAAAAGAAAGCACTTTGTTCAGGTGCGGTTCGCTCACTAAAGCGCCCATTTTCGTTTTGTCTTCGGAAGGATTTCCAGGAACGATGCGTGAAACTTTTTCAATTAACGCTCCTTTGAATTTTTCATAGATGCCGCTTTGCACGTAGAGGCGTGATCCGCAAAGGCAGATCTGTCCTTGGTTTGCGAAGGACGTGCGAACGGTGGTTGAAAGCGCTTCATCGAAATCACAATCGTTGAAGATGATGTTCGCATTTTTTCCACCCAACTCCAACGACATCTTTTTGAATTTCGGGGCCACTACTGAAGCAATGTGCGCGCCTGTTGCGGTGCCGCCTGTAAACGAGATGGCTTTAATGCCGTTGTGCTGCACAATGGCCTCTCCGGCTTCCGGGCCGTATCCGTGAACAATGTTCAAGACACCTGCGGGAAGGCCTGCTTCCGCGCAAAGTTTTGAAAACAGGTAAGCGGTATATGGAGTTATTTCTGAAGGCTTCGCCACCACGCAGTTTCCTGCGGCCAGAGCCGGCGCTATTTTCCAAGTGAATAAGTACAAGGGAAGGTTCCAAGGAGAAATACATCCGACCACACCAATGGGTTTGCGCAAGGTATAATTGATGTACTCGGTATTCGGATGTGCCTCGCTTGCGAAGTGCAAAATGCCTGTTGCGAAGAAGCGAATGTTCGCTTCAGCGCGAGGAATATCCACTGCGCGAGAAAGTGAAATGGGCTTTCCATTGTCGAGGGTTTCGGCCTGCGCAAGTGCCTCGGCATTCGATTTTATAAGATCTGCAAGGCGAATAAGCACCTCTGAGCGCTTTTCCACAGAAAGATTTGACCACGAAGGGAAGGCCGCTTCAGCGGCCGTAACTGCCATATCTACATCGGCTTGTTCACTGCGCGGAATAAGGCTGTAAACCTTGCCAGTAGACGGATCTACGTTGTCTATAGTATTTCCGGAAACGGCAGAAACAAACGTTCCGTTGATGTAGTTCTGAAGTGAAATCACAGGCTTATTTTTATAAAACGAAGATAGAAACAGAAAAATACTTGGTGTTATGAAAAGAAAGTATTTATTTTGCAGTCGCTTTTCGAAGGAGAAGTGAGATTGCCCGATCGTCTAATGGCAGGACAACTGTTTTTGGTGCAGTTTATATAGGTTCGAATCCTGTTCGGGCAACGATCAAAAAGCCGCTTCAATGAAGCGGCTTTTTTTATTCTTAATTTGCAAAAAATATTCGCATTGAAAAACATTGCTATTCTTGGTTCAACTGGATCAATAGGTACACAAGCGCTTGAAGTCATTCAAGAGCATCTCGATCAATTTTGTGTGGAAGTGTTAACGGCACACAGCAACAGCGCGCTGCTTATTCAGCAAGCGTTGAAATTCAATCCGAATGCAGTGGTTATTTCCGATGAATCGAAATACGCTGAAGTGAAAGAAGCGCTCGCATCCACAGACATTAAAGTCTATGCAGGAAAGCAGGCACTGGAACAGATTGTAGAGATGGACAGCATAGACATTGTGCTAACCGCATTGGT